>JANNEL010000186.1:0-1700 GCA_031378595.1 Alphaproteobacteria bacterium | reverse complement strand
GTGACGGCAGAAGATCTGGCGGGATCGCAGTGCCGTGCAGTGATCGGACTTTCCGAGCAGAACGAAGAGTGGCTCTCGGGCAAGCCCTATGTCGGCGTCTGGCACGAGGACGCGGCGAGCGCACGGGCACGGCAGGAGGCGCTCTCGGTCGTGCCCTACGGCAAGTACGAAGCGATGGCGGTGTCGCCACTCACGAGCGGGCGGCTCGATCCGCCGGATATCTGCCTCGTCTACGCGACGCCGGGCCAGATGATCATCCTGATCAACGGGCTGCAGTACCGAAACTACAAGCGGTTCGATTGGAGTGTCGTCGGCGAAACCGCGTGTGCGGACTCGTGGGGACGTGCGCTCAAGACCGGCGAGCCTTCGTTGTCGCTCCCCTGCTTCGCCGAGCGGCGCTACGGCGGCGTGCCGGACGAAGAGATGCTGATGGCGCTGTCGCCTGCGCATTTGCGCGTGGCGGTCGAGGGCATGAAGGCGCTCGCCAAGAATGGCCTGCGCTATCCGATCCCGCCCTACGGCATTCAAAACGACGTGCGGGCGGGGTTGGGCGTTAGTTATGGCGGCGGGACGGGTTAGGACCTAGGCGATGCTGACGTTGAATTCGACCATGCGGCCGTCGCGGATGTAGATGCCGAACGTGTGTTCTTCGTCCCAGGCGGAGGTCAGCGCGAGTTCGGCGGTCAAGTGACCGGCCACGGGTTTGATGGTGAGCGCTTTCGGTTCGATGAACGCCCACGTGCCGGGCGCGTCCGTGATCGTGAGAATGTCCGCCCGTTCGGGTTCGGGATATTCGCCGCCGCGGATCGCTTCGAGATACGGCGTGCAATGCTCGAACAGTTCGTGCTCGATCGCCGGGCGGAGATTGGTCAGAAGGGCCGGCACCGCGCGGGCGAGGTCGAGCGCGCTCTCGTCCGGCGCGGCACTGGAGCCGGCGATTGCGAGGGGCACGGTGTGCTTGCCGTCGAGGTCGATCGTGCCGCGCCACATGCCCCACGAGCGCGTTAGGCGCCCCAATGTTGCATCGTCGTACGGTCGCGACTTGAATAGGCCGAGCATCGGGTCTTTCCGTTAGGGACCAACCTCGCTCAAGAATGGCTCAGAATTGCAAACGAATGCCTAAAAAAGTGCGCGCAATTGTAGCGCCGCGTGGGTCGCTGCTTTAACTTAGGCGCCGCCCGCACCCCAACCGGCAGTCACCGATGCAGGAAGATGTCCTTCCGCAAAAGCTTGCGACGATCATGTCGATCGACGTCGCTGGCTATTCGGAGATGACGGAAGACGATCAGGCCAAGACCGCAGCCAACGTCACGGTGCTGCGCCGCCATATCGAAGCGGTTGCGGCGGAGCACGGCGGGCGCGTGTTCAACACCGCAGGCGACGGCTTCATGCTGGAGTTTCGCGGCGCCGACGACGCGCTTGCCGCGGCGAGCGCGCTCTGCGAGCACGAGGCATTGCCGTTGCGCGCCGGCGTACACACCGACAATGTCTTCGTCACCGCGACCGGCGACTTGTTGGGGCACGGTGTCAACATCGCGGCGCGGCTGCAGCAGCTTGCCGAGCCGGGTACGGCGCTGATCTCCATCGATGCGCGGCGCACGGCGCGCGGGCCGCTCGCCGGCCACTTGCGGCCCAAGGGTCTGCTTCATCTCGACAAGATGGCGGCGACGATCGAGGCGTTCGCGCTCATTCCGGCAAGC
>JANNEL010000128.1:0-8307 GCA_031378595.1 Alphaproteobacteria bacterium | reverse complement strand
CGGCGGCCCCACCGGCCAAATGATCGCCTACAGCATTCAGGTGCTGTTCTTGAAGATCAACGATTGGCCGCTCGGCGCAGCACTCGCACTATCCGCGATGGCCGCCGTCGGCATTCTCGTCGTGCTGTTCGTGACGGCCATGCAGCTTGCGGTGAGGCAAATCCGATGACGAAACCCATCCGCGCCGCCAAACGCATGGGCGATCCGAGCGGTCTGCTCGGCCTGTTCGCCATCGCCTATTTGCTGTTCCTCTATATTCCGGTCCTGTTCCTCCCGATCTTCTCGTTCAACGACTCGATCTTCGTCGCCTTTCCCCTGAAGGGCTTCACGACGAAGTGGTACGAACAGGCCTTCGCCGACCAAGGGATGCTGCGCGCACTGACGGCAAGTCTGCAAGTCGGCACCGTCGCCTCGATCATCGCGACAATTCTGGGCCTGCTCGGCGCGAAGGCGATCACGCGCTACCGGATGCCCGGACAAAGCCTCGTCACCGGGACGATCATGCTGCCGCTCTTCATTCCTGAGATCATCCTCGGCATCGCGCTTCTGATCCTGATCAACCGCCTGTCGATACCGCTCTCGCTCTATACGATCACGATCGGTCACGTGATGCTCTGCACGCCGTTCGCGATGGCCGTGCTGAGTTCGCGCCTCGACGGCTTCGACAGAAGCCTGGAAGAAGCCTCGATGGACCTTGGCGAAACGCCATGGATGACGTTCTGGCGCGTGACGTTCCCGCTCGTCCTTCCCGGCATCGTCTCAAGCTTGCTTCTCTCCTTCATCGTCTCGTTCGACGAATTCCTGCTCTCGTTCTTCTTGCAGGGTCAGCAGCCGACATTGCCCGTCTTCATCTGGAGCCAATTGCGCTTTCCGAACAAGCTGCCCAGCGTCCTTGCGCTCGGCGCGCTCATCCTCGTCGTATCCTGTGCACTCGTCGTCCTCGCCGAATGGGTCCGCCAACTCGGCACCACCGAACGCAAAGTAGGGGTCGCTTGAAGCCCATCATGGCCGACAACATCATCCGCATCGAAAATGTGACGAAACAGTTCGCAGGCGGCGTCAAAGCCGTCGACAGCGCGAACATTAACATCGAGCGCGGTGAGTTCTTCTCGCTTCTGGGGCCGTCGGGGTGCGGTAAGACCACGCTCTTGCGCATGATCGCGGGCTTCGAGTTCCCGACCGACGGCGAAATCTACATCGACGGCCAGCCATCGGCGCTGATCCCGTCCTACAAGCGCCCGACGAACATGGTGTTCCAGTCGTACGCGATCTTTCCGCACCTGAATGTGTTCGACAACATCGCGTACGGCCTACGCAAAGACCGCCTCTCGGCCGGCGAACTGAACCGGCGCGTCAACGAAGCGCTCGACATGATCAAGCTGAAGGGCTTTGGGCCCCGCCGCGGCGATCAACTCTCGGGCGGCCAGCGCCAGCGCGTCGCCCTCGCCCGCGCTCTGATCAAACGCCCGAAGGTTCTGCTGCTCGACGAACCGCTTGGCGCGCTCGACAAGAAGTTGCGCGAAGAGATGCAAATCGAACTCCGCCAATTGCAGAAAGAAGTCGGCATCACCTTCGTGTTCGTAACCCACGACCAGGAAGAAGCGCTCTCGATGTCCGACCGCATCGCGGTGATGGGCAAAGGCGTGGTGCTCCAAATCGCGGGCCCGAAGGACCTTTACGAGGCGCCGAACTCCGTCGAAGTCGCAAGCTTCATCGGCAACATCAACCTGATCGAAGCGACCGTGCGCGCCGTCAACGGCGATGAAGTCACGCTCGAAGGCCCAGGCTTCGGCCAATTCAAGGCGCCCGCATCGGACGGCCTGAGAGTCGGCCAAAAGATCACCGCCGCAATCCGCCCGGAAAAACTCTCGCTGACCGGAACGAAGCCCTCAGGACCCTCCGTTGAAGGCACGATCAAGGCGAGCGCCTATCTGGGCGACCGCAGCCACTACCACGTCTACGTCAAAGGCCGCGAAGCGCCACTCTCAGTCGCCTCGCAGAATGTCGATCGCGCAATGACATCGGGCTTCGACCCGGCCCGCCCCGTCTATGTCACCTGGGAACCGCGCTCGCTGATCCTTTTGAAGAGCTAGCTCGCCTGCATCACGAGCGGATGACCGGTGAGCTCTCGGTCCCGGCTCAGCAACTTCAAACCTTCCGCTTGGGCTTGAACCAAGAGCAGGTCGTCGAACGGATCGCGATGCGCCAACGGAATATCCAGTTCGATCGCGGCATGTGACGGCGCGAGCGGCAAGAACCTCGAAACCTCGTCGGTTGTCAGGATGCTGAGCACGTCGCCGGGACTAGCGGGGCCCTTGCGATCACCCGACCGATAGAGGGAGTGCCACTTCAGCCGGATTTCCCAAATCGAAACGGCACTGACGAAAAACGGGGCCGGGTAGTCGTCCAAAAAGCGCTTCTCGCGGCTGGACAATATCCCCGGACTCCCTGCCAGCGCGAAGACGTAATGCGTATCGAGCAGAAGCGTCATTTCTTCCGCTTCGGCCGGGTCTTCGCCTTCTCCAACCCAAGCACTTGCCGGCTTAGTTTCGGATCATCGAGGTCGGGCGTCCATTCGGGGCCATCCTCATACAAGCCCAGCGCAGCACGATTCCGCGCCAGCCGCTCGAAGTCGATCCCGGTCCTCTTCCGCAGGGCGAACTCGCTCAACGTATCGCGCGCGAGCGCTTCAACAGGCTGACCCCGTTCCTTTGCCAGCTTCTGCAGAGCCGCATGTACGTCGTCCCGAATGTTCCTGATAACGATCGCAGCCATGACAATCCACCTACCGATATCGACATGATATCGTTCAATGAGTTGCCAAATCAATACCCAAATTAGGCAATCGCCCGCGCCCCGAACGGCACGACTTTATTGTCCGCGTCATGGCCGATGTCCGCGCGCCCGAGATAGGGGATGCCCGCGCGCTCGCACCAATATTCGGCGACCTGCGCCTCGGTCTTCCCAAAATCGGGATCGTTCGACGGAATTTGACTGCAACGGCCAAGCTTGATGCCGGCAAGCTTACGCATCGCCGGCGCCGACGTGATGTGAAACAGCGCCCGGTCGATGCTGTACATGTACTCCGCAACCTCTTCGAGCAGCAGCACATGGTCCGTCAGGTCGGGCTCAAACGGCGTACCCATCAACTCGCCCAGCGTCTTGATATTGAACGCAGCAACCTTCGCACCCGATAGCGCGGCAGGCTCAAGC
The DNA here is from genome assembly GCA_031378595.1 of Alphaproteobacteria bacterium. Taxonomy (GTDB): domain Bacteria; phylum Pseudomonadota; class Alphaproteobacteria; order Micropepsales; family Micropepsaceae; genus SZUA-430. Next base: position 5,094 of record JANNEL010000128.1, on the reverse strand, counting down.
GACTCCGCTGCGCCATCCACCAAGTAGGCAAGCGACCGCCGCACGGCCGCATCCCCGCCGTCGCGCGTAATGTCGGCAGGCATCGGCCCATGCACCACGTGATGAAACCCTCGGCCATAAAGCGCACCCAACAGCGAACCCATGTCGCTATAGCCGATGTATGTCTTCGTGCGGGCGAACGCGCCGAGCTGCGGCAACGCCGATTCCAGAATCCGGCAAGACCCATAACCGCCACGGGCAAACCAAACCGTATCGATCGAAGGATCGTTCGCAAGCTCGACGAAGGCAGCCGCCCGCGCGGCGTCATCCCCCGCAAAGTGCCCCGACGACAGGTAACACTGCGGATGAAACGACAACGCGACGCGGCCCGGATAAAGCCCCGCAGCTAGCGCCCTCACGCGCTCAGCCACAGCCTGATCCAGCCGGTTCGCCGGCGCGACGACGCCGATATTCAAAGGCCTGTCGGTCATGAACGAACCATTGTCCGCAAAACGCCCATGTGCAATCACAAGAGCCATGAGCTTGAATCGAAACGCACGATATTTCTTCTGCGGAATCGGCGGTAGCGGAATGTTGCCGCTCGCGCTGATTCTCCGTGGCCAAGGGTACACGGTTGACGGCTCCGACCGCTCGCTCGATCAACGCCGCTTGGGTGCGAAGTTCGAGTTCTTAAAATCGCGCGGCATCGGCCTCTTTTCCCAAGACGGCAGCGGTGTCACCTCCCGCGACCAAATCCTGATCACGTCGGCCGCCGTCGAAGACACAGTGCCCGACGTTCAAGCGGCAAAGCGCCTTGACCTTCCCATGATGCGCCGCGCCAATCTGCTCGCGGACCTCTTCAACGCGGCGCCGCACAGCGTCGCCGTCGGCGGCACCAGCGGCAAATCCACGACGACCGGCATGGTGGGGTGGATCCTGCAGCAAGCGGGCTTGAAGCCCACGATCATGAACGGCGCCGTGATGAAGAACTTTCAAGCGCCGGAGAACCCGTTCGCCAGCGCCCTCGTCGGCTCCGGCGACGCGTTCGTCAGCGAAGTCGACGAAAGCGACGGCTCGATCGCCCTCTATCGCCCGCGCGTCGCCGTCGTAACCAACATCTCCCTCGACCACAAATCGATGGACGAACTGCGCGCACTGTTCCGCGCCTTCGTGGCCAAAGCCGAAACCCCGGTTCTCAACCTCGACAACGACGAGACCAAAGCGCTCGTCACTCCGAACGCCGCGACGTTCAGCATGACCGATTTGCGCGCGCAACTGTTCGCCGGACGCCTCCGTCCCGCACCGGATGGCATCACATTCGAAGTGACGGAGCGTGACAGCGGCAAGCGCCTCGACGCGAAGATCCAACTGCCCGGAACCCACAACGTCGCCAACGCACTTGCGGCCCTCTGCGCCGCACGCGCCTGCGGCGTCTCCCTCGCTGACGCTGTCGCAGCGCTTGCGACGTTCACAGGCATCAAGCGCCGCTTCGAATTCGTAGGACAAAAGAACGGCATCACGGTCATCGACGACTTCGCTCACAACCCCGACAAAATCACAGCAACGCTGAAGACGCTCCACGCCTTCCCCGGACGTCTGCTCGTGATGTTCCAACCGCACGGCTACGGCCCGCTCCGCCTGATGAAGCAGGAACTCATCGACTGCTTCGCACACGAACTGCATGAGGGCGACGAATTGCTCATGTGCGATCCGGCATACTACGGCGGCACCACCACCCGCACCGTCGGCAGCGAATACATCGTGCGCGGCGTACACGACGCCGGCCGCCACGCCCACCACATCGCGGCGCGCGCCGCCTGCGGCGACATGTTGGTCGAACTTGGCAAACCCGGTGATCGCATCGTCATCATGGGCGCGCGCGACGACACACTGTCGGAATTCGCGGCAAGCGTACTCGCTCGCCTCTAAGCGGGCACCTGCCCGATCAAAGTCGCAAACCGCGTCCGGACATCCTGCTCGATCCCGCTGAGCGCGCGCTCGACATCCTCGAACACTCCGAACCCTGCGACCCGCGCGACCAACGCCTGCTGCGAAGCCGATGCATCCGCCGCGTTGAATGGACCCTCAACGGTCAGCCGCAGAACCTGTGTCACGTTCGTGAAAAGCCGCGCCGCCGCATTCAAAGCCGCCGCATCTTCATTACTCAACGCCTTCGCCTCAGCGAGCGCCACGAGCGCGTCTAACGTGTTTACATTCAACACGCCGTGAACCAACTGCAGCCCCTGCGCCATAAACTCGACGTCGAACAGCCCGCCCTTCGCTTCCTTCAAGTCCCAAGGCGTCTTCGCCGGACGCTCGCGATCAAGGCGCCCACGCATGTCCGCTACATCGGCGAGCAACTGTTGCGTATCGCGCGGCGCCGTCAACGCCGTGCGGATCACGCCCTCGACCAGCGCCCGCAGGTCCGCTGGCCCAGCAACCACGCGCGCGCGCGTCAGCGCAAGCCGCTCCCACGTCCAAGCCTCGTCGGCTTGATACTTCGCGAACGTCTCGAACGACACCGCGACAGGCCCCTTGTTGCCCGACGGCCTAAGCCGCATGTCGACCTCGTAAAGCCCCCCTTCCCCCGTCATTACGGTCAAAGCGGAAATCAACCGCTGCGACGCCCGCGCGAAATAGAGGCTCGGCGCCAACGGCCGCTCGCCGTCCGATCCCGTCGCATCTTTCGTGTGGTCGTACACAAAGATCAGGTCGAGGTCGGACGCGGCGGTCATCTCTCGCCCGCCCAGACGGCCCATCGCGATAACCACCATCTCCCCGCCCGGAACATGTCCGTGCGCGGCAGCGGTCGCCTCGGTCACAGCTGCATGCAGCGCCACGATCGCAGCCTCGGCGACATCCGCAAACGCATAACCCGCCTGCACGCCGTCGCTCTCGCCGCGCAACAACTGCAGCCCGACCCGGAATTGCTGGTCCTTCGTCCAACGGCGCGCGACGTCCAGCTTGTCCTCGAACGTCTTCGCCCCCTTCATCAAGGGCGCAAGGCTTTCGCCAAGATCGCCGAGCGTCGGCTGGTCCCGCAAAAAATCGACGTCGATCAGCACGTCGAGCAACCCCGGCCTGACTGCCAGATGATCCGCCAGCCGCGGCGCCGCGCCGACGATCTCGGCAATCAACCCCAGCAGCCGTGGGTTGGAATAAAGCAGCGCAAACACTTGCACGCCCGACGGCATTCCACTCAAGAACCTATCGAAGCGGGTGAAGGCGATGTCAGGGTTGGCCGTTTTCGCCAGCGCCTGCAGCAACAGCGGCATCAACGCCGTCAGCTTTTCGCGCGCCTTCACGCTTCGTGTCGCGCGGACGCGTCCGTGATGCCACCCACGGATCGTTGCCGACACGGCCTCCGGTTGCGAGAACCCAAGCTTGCGCAGCGTCGTGACGGTTTCGGGATCCTCGTCGACGCCGGTAAAGACGAGGCTGCCGGTTTCCTCGGACAGCGATGGTTTACCTTCGAACAGCTTCGCGTAATGCGCCTGCACCCGCTGCAGATGATTGCTGAGCGTATCGGCGAACGTCTGCGTCACCGCAAAGCCCATGAACCGCGCGACGTTGCTCAAGCCTTCGACCGTCTTCGGCATCGAGTGCGTCTGCTCGTCCTCGATCATCTGCAAGCGATGCTCAAGCGTGCGCAAGAACTCGTAGGTCTCCGCAAGATCGGCTCGCGTCTCCTCTGCGATGATGTTGCGCGTGGCGAGCGCCTGCAGCGCTTCCACCGTACGCGACCGCCGGAGCGCCGGTATGCGCCCGCCCAAGATCAGTTGCTGCGTCTGCGCGAAAAACTCGATCTCGCGAATGCCGCCGCGTCCAAGCTTGATGTTGTGACCCTCGATCGCCACTTCGCTGTACTTGCCATGCGCGTGGATCTGCCGCTTGATCGAGTGAATGTCCTCGATCGCCGCATAGTCCAAATACTTGCGCCAAACGAAAGGCTCCAACGTCGCCAGAAACGCCTGCCCCTCACCCAGGTCGCCAGCACAGGGCCGCGCCTTGATCATCGCCGCGCGTTCCCAGTTCTGCCCCATCGTCTCGTAGTAGCTTTCGGCCGCGCGCGTGGAGACGGCAATCTGCGTCGAGCCCGCGTCAGGCCTAAGCCGCAAGTCGCAGCGAAACACATACCCGTCGGCCGTTGTCTCTTGCATCAACCCGACCGCGGCCTGCGTCAGCCGCACGGCAAACTCGCGAGGCTCTACGTTGCCCGCGACCGGCAAACGTTCCGCGTTGAAATAGCAACTGAAGTCGATGTCGCTGGAGTAGTTCAGCTCATGTGCGCCGTACTTCCCCATGGCGAGGAAGAAGAGCGCACTCTCCTCCGCCGGCTCGATCGTGTCGGAGGGCGCAAACCGCCCGCGGCCGATCGCTTCCACCATCGAATAGCGCAGCGACGACTGCAGGCACGCGTCGGCGAGCCGCGTCAGCGCCCCCGTCGTCTCGTCCAAATCCCAAACGCCGCCAAGGTCAGCCAGCGCAATCAAGAGCGAGGCCCGCCGCTTCACTTCTCGCAGACGCCGCATCATGTCGCCGCGCTGCGGGGTCTCGTCGAACCTCACGCTGGTGAGCATCGAAGCCAAGGCGATACGGGGATCGCCGCCGAGATCGCGCTCCAGATTATCGGCCTCGCGCTCCAGCAATCGCGCGAGATAGGGACTGTTCGAAGCTGCCGCGCCGATCAAGTCCCGCAGCACGCCCGCGCCCGCACGCTCACCCAAGGCGTCGACCGTGCGCGCCGCGCGCTCGGCGTCGAACACCTGCGGCAACCGCGAAATACGCGAGTAAAAGGGACCGCTCATCGCATCCGTTGTGCCCCAACCACCGGCAACGCGCACGCCAAAAAAGAAACGGCCCAGGGAAACCCCGGGCCGCCTCGACAAAATTCTGATCGCGCGAAATTATTTCGCGGCTGGAACGATGCCCGCTGCCGTCTTCAGCGTCTTCGCCGGACGGAAACGCAGCTTCTTCGACGCCTTGATCTTGATTGCTTCGCCGGTCCGCGGGTTACGGCCCATGCGCGCCGGGCGCTTGGCAACCGTGAAAACGCCGAAGTTACCGATCGGGAGCTTTCCGCCGCCCTTCAGACCCTTCAGGCTGGCTTCGATC
>JANNEL010000121.1:0-2127 GCA_031378595.1 Alphaproteobacteria bacterium | reverse complement strand
AACGGCGCGAACGCCTGCGTTGCGATCACGACACCGGTTAGGTTCACTTCCAACTGCTTGCGGAATTGATCGAGCGGCAGATAGACCAGCGGGCCCACGACCGAGATACCCGCGTTGTTGACGAGGCCCATCAGCTTTCGGCCGCCCAGTGCCTCGCGGACGATTTTCGCGCCTGCACGAACCGCCAACTCATCCGTCACGTCGAATTTCAACGGCGTGAAGTTCTGGCCGAACTCGCGCTGCAGCCGCGCACCGTCTGCGTCGTTGCGCACGCTGCCAAACACGCGATAGCCGGCTTCGGTTAACACTTTCGCGGCGCCCCAGCCGATGCCGGTTGACGCTCCCGTCACGACGACGGCTTGCTGCTGGTTGTCCATTCACCTTCTCCATTTCGCGGACGCACCAATACATTTTCAGCGAGCGAATTGCTAACAATCGCGCGACCCGTCTCTAGAAATTAATGGTGACGGTTTGGGTTTGCTGCAGCGCGCAAGCGAATTGCTTTGCTATCGCGAATCTGCGGGCGGACACTCGCTTTCGGCGAGCGAATCGTACATCTCGCCTTTGCGTAGGAGGGCTTTGGCAATGGATATGACAAGCCTGCTGATCAGTCTGGTCAGCGGCGCCGTCGGCGGAAATGCGGCCGGTAAGGTGCTCAAGAATTTCGACATGGGGACACTTTGGAACTCGGTCGCCGGTATTGTGGGCGGCGGCCTTGGCGGCCAGATCATGGGCCAGCTTGGGATCGATCCGGGGTCTGCGACGGGCGGCGGCGACTTGGCCTCGATCGTGAGCCAAATAGCAGGCGGCGGCGCGGGCGGCGCAGTGCTGCTTGTGGTGGCCGGTTATCTGAAGCGGATGATGTCGAAGGCTTAAGTCAGTTCGGGCGCCGGTCAGTCGCCGGCGCCCTCCAGCAATTCGGTGTCGCTGATTTCGATGCCGAAGCCGCTCAAGCCCACATAGGCTTGCGGGCGCGTCACCAGGTTCTTGATCTAGACGATATCGAGGTCGCGCAAGATCTGCGCGCCGAGACCGATCTCGCGCCATTGCTTTTTACGTTTGGCTTCTGCGCTGTCGGGCTCCGGTGCCGGCAGGAGGGGAACGCCCGCGGCGCCGTCGCGCAAATAAACGAGCACGCCCCTGCCCTCAACTTTGAAGCGCGCGAGCGCGGCGTTCACCAGCTTCGCGCCGCCGAAGACGTCGCCGACGACATGCGCACGGTGGAGGCGGGCCGGAACGTTGCGGCCGTCGCCGATTTCGCCGAAGACGAACGCGAAGTGGTGCACGTCGTCGAACGGCGTTGCGTAGGTGTGGCCGGTGAGCGTGCCGATTGCGGTTTCAACGGGGAAGGTCGCGATGCGGTTCACGAGGCGTTCGCGCGCCTGGCGGTAGGCGATAAGATCGGCGACCGAGATGCGCTTGATCTTATGGCGGTGCGCGAAGGCCGCAACGGCGGGCCCACGCATCACAGTGCCGTCGTCGTTCGTGAGCTCGGCGAGCGCGCCGACCGGGGCCAAGTTCGCGAGGCGGCAGAGATCGACACAAGCCTCGGTATGCCCGGTGCGCATAAGGACGCCGCCCTCTTTCGCGATCAGCGGGAACACGTGTCCAGGACGCACGAAATCGGCGGCGCCCATGTTGCCGTTCGCGAGGGCGCGCACGGTCGCCGTGCGCTCATCGGCCGAGATACCGGTGGTGAGACCGTGGCGCACGTCGACCGAGACCGTGAACGCGGTGCCGAGCGGCGCATCGTTGGCTGCCACCATCGGATCGAGCCGCAATCGGCGCGCGACGTCGGCCGGCACCGGTGCGCAGACGATGCCGGACGTGTGGCGGATCAGGAACGCCATCTTGTCCGGCGTGCATTTCGAGGCGGCGATGAAGAGGTCGCCTTCGTTCTCGCGGTCGTCATCGTCGGTCACGACCACGAACTCGCCCTTCGCAAACGCTTCGATCGCTTCGGCGACGGTGGCGGGGCGCAGTTCGTCACCCGCGACGGGATCGAAGGGGGAGATAAAATCGTTCGGCGTGACGGCGCCTGCGGTCTCGCGGTAGATGACTTCGGCCGTCTCGCGCGAAAGCCACGCTGCTTCGTTGTTGCAGAGCTGCGTGATGGCCGAGGGCGAG
>JANNEL010000077.1:0-2422 GCA_031378595.1 Alphaproteobacteria bacterium | reverse complement strand
CCGTCGTCGCCTTGCTGACGTAGAGATAGAGATCGAAGTACGGGAAAATTTCGGCCGGAACCTTAGCGCGCAGGCGTGCTTCGACGGGCTCAAGATCGACGGGCAACCCCGTCTGAACTTCCGCGAGTTGCAACGCTGCAGTCGACGGCGATTGCGCCATCTGAGCAGGGATTTTGGGGAGCCCGACGATCGGTGCGGCGAAGTCCCTTGGCTCGATCACGAGAAAGGGCAGTCTCGCTTGGTCGCGCGCGCTTGGATGCGGCTGCGGCTGCGGCTGCGGCTGCGGCCGTTCTGAGTTCGTCAGGGAATTCCAGGCCATGCGGACCTGGCCCGTGAGACGATCAAGCTCCGGGCGATATTTTCCGCCCGCGGATGGGTTTTGCACGATGATGTACGCGCCGGTGGCCGCTCCAGCCACGACGAATGCCGCGCTCAAACGTGTGAGCCAGGATACCATTCACCTTCCCCATTCCCAGGCGCGCAGATTAAAGGTTCTGACTGCGACCACTCAATGTAAGTTGCAACAAAGCGTCTCAACTCTCTGTAGTTGCTGCCTTTTTGCAACGGTAACCATTCGGCGAGTCGTCTAGTTGGTGTACGCGACCACGGGTCCTACAACCTCGTCGCGACCATCGTAGTTCTCGACCAGGAGGACGGCCCGGTAGCCGTCTTGAAGAACGAGGCTGCCGTCGACCGCCTTTTCCACCCTGCCCCACCGATCGGTTGAGCCGACTTCGTTGACCGCAAGCGACGGCACGCGCCCCTTCATCGTGTTCTTGATCTTGAAGAAGAGTTCTTTGGCGTTGGCCGGCGAGAGGCGGACGCAGCCGGCTGAATCGCGCCGGCCGAGCTGGCGAATTTTGCTGGCGCCGGTCACCGCATGGATCGCGAGGCCGGACATATTTCCGTTGTTCTGCAGGTCGTAGAACATTGCATAGGGCATCGGTGCGCCGTCGAACGTGCGCGAACGATAGCGCTGATACATGCGCGACGGGTCGAGCATGAAGATGCCTTCCGGCGTCGTCGTGCGGATACGCTTCTCGTGATGGATCTCAAGCTTCTCGCGACCGGTCGAGACGCGCCATTCGGCGTAGGGGATCACCTTACCGTCGGTGTCGCGCTGGAACACGAACATGCGTTGCGCCAGCGGACCGCGGTTCGACTTGCTCACATACATGAAGAGATCGAAGTAGCCTTCGATCTCTTGCGGCACCGTTTCGAAGAGGCGGCGTTCGGCCGCGCTAATCAGCGGCACATCTTCGTCCGTCGTTGCGATCGCAGGCGTGGGCGCCAGAGGCGTCGTCACCGCGGCGAGCTGCACGTTCCGCGCGCTTTCGACGGTGGCAACGGGCTCTTCAGGTTGCACAACTACAGCCGCTGGCTGGGCCTGCTGCGGCGCAACCACTGCTGAGTCATCGAGCGTTGTGATCTCTGTCGGTGCGTGCACCGCCGGTGGATCGATTGCCTGGTAAGAGTTGTAGGAACCGCCCTCTTCCGAGGGCGCAATCGGCAGAGCGGACTCTGCGGATTCCGCATCCGAACGGGCACGGAATGGATCTTGGCTGCCGACACTGCCGGCGGAGATCAGAAGTGCAAAAAAGGCAAGCGCGGAGAGCGCTTTGATACGCGGCATGAAGCCCCCAACTCGACTTCCCCGCGTCGGTTTCCGATCCCCACCAGAGCCGACCCCTTCCGTGTTTCAACAATGAAACAAATGCGGAGTGGTTGCAATAACCCGAAGGGGTAGCGGCTACGCGACTCGCGTGCTCATCAACAACTCATCGTAGAGGCACATGATCGCACGTACGAGTTGTCCACACCCGTGAATCTGAGGAGTCACACAACCGTCAACGGTCATGGCGCGTGTGGATTGGAAGTTGAAGTTGCAGTTCTCGCGCCGCCCTGCCCCATCGCAGATTGCAGGTGCAGCGCCATGACTCCGGAGCGGCGAACAGCGTTCGACGCCGGCCTGATAAAAATATTTTTCAGAGACACAACCCCTACGCGCCTGAAGCGCCGAAGCGCTCCTCCCAGGCGGTAACTTGTTCCGGCGCGATCTTTCCGAAGAGCACATCGCCGGTCGCCGGTGGCACGAATGCGTGGCCGGGCTTGAGCGCATCGAGCTCTGCCGCAATCGACCCAGGCCAGCGCAAGGATTTCGGATCGAGGTTGAGCGCCTGGGCCATCTTCTCGGCCGCGAACGGGATGACCGGCGACGCCAGCGCTGCGAACACGCGGATCAGATTGATCGCCGTGCGCACGCATTGTGCAGCCGCATCTTTGTTCGTCCTAATCGATGTCCACGGCGCGCCTTCGGCCAGATACTCGTTCCCCAAGACCCAAGTCGCGCGCAGCTCGGCTGCTGCCTTGCGGAACTGCATGTCTTCGAGATGCTGCGTGTAGGCCGCGATGCGCTGCTCCA
>JANNEL010000071.1:0-2639 GCA_031378595.1 Alphaproteobacteria bacterium | reverse complement strand
CTTCAGACCATCAATTTCGGCGCCAAAAACAAGGGTTCTGTGTTGCTCGCGGCCGAGTAATCTCCATATTGCAGATGCATTTGAAAGGCGGTCCATGCGGCCGCCCTTTTGCTTTTCTGGTAAGTGTTGGCGATGAGTATTGATGCTTCCGGTGTGTTCGGACTGACCAGCGACGTTGCGCGCGGGGTGAGCCGGATGCTGCTCGACCGCGGGTATTCGCCGTTGCTTGAGTTCACGCTCCCGAACGGGCGGCGGCTGGACGTGGCCGCGATTTCCGACGCGGGCGACGTTGCCGCCGTCGAGATTAAGGTAAGCCTCGCCGACTTCCGCGCGGACGGGAAGTGGCCGGAATACCTTGAGTATTGCGACCGCTACTATTTTGCGGTGCCGGACGGGTTTCCGCATGAGCTCTTGCCGGATGCCCACGGGCTTATCGTGGCGGACAGGTTCGGCGGTGCGATCGTCCGCGAGGCGCCGCATTCACCAATAACGGCGGCCCGGCGAAAATCGTTGCTGATCCGCTTCGGGCGCACGGCCGCGGAGCGTTTTGCCAGGGCGAGCGATCCGTTTGCACCTTAACAACGGCAAGTCGTTGATCCGCCCCCAAGGGCATGGTCAAGATCGCGACGATGATCGATCGCAGCGGCCTTCAACAGCATATCGAGCGCATGGCGGGGATAAAGCTCCTCGTGATCGGCGACGTGATGCTTGACCATTTTATCTACGGATCGGTTGAGCGGATTTCACCCGAGGCGCCGATCCCCGTGCTCAAAGTCGAGCGCGAGGCGCGGATGCTGGGGGGCGCCGGCAACGTGGCGCGCAATGCGACCGCACTCGGTGCACGGGTTTCGCTGATCGCGACGGTAGGCGACGACGAAGCCGGGCGCGCGGTGGTGCAGCTGGTGGGCGCGGAAGAACAACTTAGCGGGAACCTGGTCGTGCTGCCGGGGCGGCCGACGACGGTGAAGACACGGTTCGTTGCGCAGGGGCAGCAGCTGCTGCGGTCCGACCACGAAGACGGCGCGGCGATCGCCGCCGATTTCGAGCGGCGCGTGTTGGAGGCAATCGACAGCGAAGTGCGCGAGGCCGATGCGGTCGTCATATCGGACTACGCGAAGGGGACGGTTAGCCGGACCGTTGCACAGCGCGCTGTCGCGGCGGCGCGTGCGGCGGGAAAGCCCGTCATTGTGGACACTAAAACGGCTGACATACAGGCATTTCGCGGTGCGGATTTGTTGACGCCGAATGCCCGCGAACTCTCGGGGCTGACGGGGTTGCCGGTGCAGAGCAACACCGACGTCGAGGCTGCGTCCGCGAAGTTGATTGGCGACCTTGAACTCGGCGGTGTCGTGGTCACGCGCGCTGAGCGCGGGATGAGCGTGGTCGGGCGCGGCGGTCGTGCGCAGCATTTGGCAGCGGAGGCGCGCGAGGTTTTCGACGTGTCGGGTGCCGGGGATACGGTGCTGGCAACGCTGGCACTTGCGCTTGGAGCCGGCGCCCCGCTCGACGAGGCAGCGATGATCGCGAATGTTGCGGCGGGGATCGTGGTTGGTAAGAGCGGAACGGCGGTCGTCAGGGCCGACGAGTTGCTGCGCGTTCTGCGGACGTCGGAACTTGCAAGCACGCACGACAAGATCATGTCGCTCGACCGGATCGCGAAGCGCGCAGCGGATTGGCGGGCGGCGGGGCTCTCCGTCGGTTTTACGAACGGGTGCTTCGATCTCTTGCATCCTGGCCACATTGCTCTGCTCGCGCAGGCGCGCGCGCATTGCGACAGGTTGATCGTGGGGCTGAACACCGACGCATCTGTGCGCAAGCTCAAGGGTGAAGGACGGCCGGTGAACGGCGAGACGGCGCGCGCAGTGGTGCTTGCGGCGCTCGAGACGGTCGATGCCGTTGTGTCGTTCGCCGAAGATACGCCGATCCAACTGATCGAGGCGGTTCGACCGAATCTGCTGGTGAAGGGCGCCGACTACACGCTCGACAAGGTCGTCGGCGCGGATGTTGTGGCGGGTTACGGCGGGAAGGTGCTGCTGATCGATCTCGTGCCCGGGCAGAGTACGACGGGCACGATCTCGCGAATGGCGCGCTAGGCTACTTCGGCGAGCGCTTGGCCAGAATGCGTTGCAGCGTGCGTCGATGCATGTTCAGACGCCGCGCCGTCTCCGAGACGTTTTGGCCGCAGAGTTCGTAGACGCGTTGGATGTGTTCCCAGCGCACGCGGTCGGCCGACATCGGGTTTTCTGGCGGGGCCGGTTTCGCGTTCGGGCGGGCCAGCAATGCGTTCGCGACATCGTCAGCATCGGCGGGCTTCGACAGATAGTCGATCGCGCCGTGCTTCACAGCAGTGACGGCGGTTGCGATGTTGCCGTAGCCGGTGAGCATCACGACCCGCGCATCGGGACGGGCTTGGTGCAGGACTTCAATCACGTCGAGGCCGTTGCCAGATTGACCGAGGCGAAGATCGACCACTGCAAACGCGGGCGGCGTCTTGCGTGCGAGCGAGATGGCTTCTTCCGCGGTTTCGGCCGCCGTCACCAGGAACCCGCGCGCTTCCATGGCGCGCGCGAGGCGCTGGCGAAACGGCGCGTCGTCATCGACGATCAGGAGCGTTTTGTCCGGCAGTCCTTCGGCGGATA
>JANNEL010000056.1:0-4859 GCA_031378595.1 Alphaproteobacteria bacterium | reverse complement strand
GTCGCCCTTCGCCGCGCCGTAGAGCGGCAGCGTTGCTTGGGCGAGCGCCAAGGTCAGCGCAAGCGCGAGCGAAAAATGTCCGATTTCGGCGATCATCCGTGCTTCGGATATCGGACAAGGGCTCTCAAGATCAATGTGCGAATTTGTGCGTGCGGCGCGGGTGCCCTTGGCAAGGTGAGCGCGGCTTGCAAGAGTGCGGGCGGGGAGGGGCTTCATGACCGTTTGGCAAGGCGCGGTTTGCGCTGTTTTCGCGTGTATCTTGGCGGGTGCGCCGGTTCAGGCTGCGTCGGCAGATCGCGCGCGGTTCCTGGAGGGACCTGCGGCTGCGCCGCTTTCGGCCGACGAGAAAGCCGAAGATGTGAAGGGGTATTTGCCCGCTGGTGCCGTCGATATCGGCCCGGTTCTAACTGGGCCGCCGGCTATCGATTCGGCGGGCGACAAAGCCGACGTCGCGCACGTGCGCCAGGTGAACACGCATGCGAACGCGGTGCGTTGGCAGCGGGCGATGCTCGACGATGCGTCGGTCTACGACCGGTTCACGGAGCAGTTGGGATTTCGGCCGGATCGAAAGCGCTTTCCGCGCTTCGTGCGGTTGCTCAATCGCGTGGCGGAGGATGCGTTCGCGGCCGCTGCTGAAGCGAAGAAGCGGTTTCCGCGGCCGCGGCCGTTTCAGCGGTTCGCTCTGACGCGCGTGTGCGGGCAGGCGAAGGCGCCGAAACCTGACGCGTCGCCGAGCGGGGGGACGTCCTATCCGTCCGGACACGCGGTCGTTTCGTGGGCGGTTGCCCTTGTGATGATGGAGGCCTCGCCCCAGGGCGCGCAGGCGATTGTGCTGCGCGCAGTGGACTACGGCGAAAGCCGCGTCGTGTGTGGCGTGCATTATCCGACCGATATCGATGCCGGGCATCTTGTGGCGACGGCGGTGATCGACAAGCTGTTTGCGCTGCCGGAATTCCGGCGCGACTTCCAGTGTGCGAAGACGGAGCTGCAGTCGGTGGCGGCTGGGATGCGGGCAGAAGATTTGCCCGCGTGTCAGTGAGCTAACGAAAGCCTAGCGCCAGCACGTACATCTCGGCGCTGTCGGCGCGGCTCGCCGGAGGCTTCACGTGGATGACTTTTTGGAAGCGCTTTTTTAGCGTCTCCAAGAGTTGGCGTTCGGTGCCACCTCGTAACACCTTGCAGAGGAACGTGCCGCCGGGCTTTAGGACTTCGATCGCGAAGTCGAGCGCGGTTTCGCAGAGCGCCATAACGCGAAGATGATCGGTTTCGCGGTGCCCGGTCGCGGGCGAAGCCATGTCGGAGAGCACGGTGTCGACCGGACCGTTGAGTGTCCGCTTGATGACCGCGGGCGCTTTCTCGTCCATGAAGTCGAGCATGAGCAGTGTCGCGCCAGCGATTGGTTCCACCTCTTGGATGTCCACGCCGACGACGCGCCCGTCGCCCAACTGCTCGACGAGCACTTGCGTCCAGCCGCCGGGGGCGGCGCCGAGATCGACGGCGGTTTGGCCGCGCTTGAGGAAGCGGTGCTTCTCACTCATTTCCGCGAGTTTATAGGCGGCGCGCGAGCGGTAGCCTTCGCTCTTCGCGGCGCGCACGTAGGGGTCGTTCAATTGGCGCTCAAGCCAGATCTTTGACGACGTCGAGCGACGTTTCGTTTTTTTGACGCGGATTTTCAACGCGCGCGGGTTCGGCTTATCGATCACGTTGGCGCCGCCCCGTTCGCTTTGAAGCCGCGGCGTTTGCGGCCGCGGCGTTTGCGGCGTCGCTTTTGTTTGCGGGCGGGTTCGGCGCCTTCCATGAGGGCCAGCAACATGCCTTCGCGCAAGCCGCGGTCGGCGACGCGCAGGCGCGGCGGGGTCCAGAGCGTGAAGATCGCCTCGAAGATCGCGAGACCCGGGATCACCAGTTCAGCGCGCTCCGGTCCGATGCAGGGATGAGCGGCGCGGCCTTCACGGCGCATCGCTTTTAGGTCCGCGATCACGCGCACGATCTCGTCGCGCTTCAACCACTGACCGTCGACCTTCGAGCGCTCGTAGCGCTCAAGGCCGAGATGAATGCCCGCGATCGTGGTCACGGTGCCGGAGGTACCGAGCATATGGAACACGCCGGCAGGGTGGCCGCCGGGCGGTGCGAGGCTTGCGATTGCTTTGAGGCGGCCTTTCACTTCGGCCAGCATTTCCTCGTAGGCGCCGGGGTCGTCGAGGCGGCCGGGGAATTTTTCGCTGAGCGTCACCACGCCGAGCGGCATCGAGCCCCAGCGCAGAATCTTCGGCGGGCGGCCGTGTTCGCGCAGGTCGAGCCAGATGAGTTCCGTCGAGCCTCCGCCGATGTCGAAGACGAGTGCGCCTTTATCGTTGCGATCGAGCAAAGGTGTCACGCCGCGCGCGGCGAGGCGGGCTTCTTCGATCGGTGGGATGATGTCGAAGTGGAGACCGGTCTCCTTTGCTACGCGTGCGACGAAGGCGGGGCCGTTCGTCGCCGTGCGGCAGGCTTGGGTCGCGATCGCGCGCGCGTTCGTCACGCCGCGCTTGCGCATCTTCACGGCGCAGATGCGGATCGCGTCGATCGCGCGTTGCATCGCGGCGTCGGAGAGTTCACCGGTTTGATTCAAGCCTTCGCCCAGGCGAACCGTGCGCGAGAAGGAATCGAGGACGCGGAAACCCGACTGGTCCGGCTTTGCGATCAGCAGCCGGCAGTTGTTCGTGCCTAAGTCCAGCGCCGCGTAGATGTGGCCCGGCCGGGGACGTTCCGGCATCGTGTCACTCTTGGCCGCTTCTTGTGCGACCACGGGGCTACTCACCCCATACGGCGCCCCACGCGATCCGTGCGCCACGGGGCAAACTCACTTTGTCGGCCGGTGCGTGGCTCGTACGAGCCGCACTCACGCCTTCGATTACAGTTGGCCGCGATCCTAGCACGAGGATCGTGAGCGGCAAGTTAGCTGCGCTGAAGCCAGAAATTATCTGGTAAATTGCTTACCGGGGACGATTTCGCCTTCGGGGCCTAGGCGGCCTATGTAGCAGCGGCTAAAGGCGCCACAGGCCGTATAGTAGAGCGCCATGCGGCTGCCCCTGCGATCGAACCAGTAGCAAACCTCCGTGCCCCAACCAACTTTTGGGATCGTCTGGCACAGGTCGCCCTCTTCGTTGATGCGCCAGGTGCCAGACTCGACATAGTCGAGTTCGACGATTTCACCGTGCGGAGTGCGCGAGCCGAGGCGGCGAAAGCGCGCTTCCAGCTTTCCGTTCGCGGCATAGTAAATTTGGAACGGATATTCACTGCGCGACTCGACGCCCGGCGGCGCGGAGCCGTCGGCGAAGCCTTCCATGCCGCGAAACGTGTGGTTGACAAACCAGTCGATCGGGTTGCCGCGGCGGCCGATGACGATCACCTTCTCGGTCGGCCAATCGTCGCGCGATTTCGGTGCGTCAGGCGCTTTTGGTTTGTCGGCGCCGACGGCAAGACCGGCCCAGATGCCGACAATGGCGGCGGCGAGTAGAACACCCACTAAACGGCGCATGCGTTTCCTCCGCGCGCCCTTGGCTGGCGCGCTGACAGTTTGTCAGGGAAATGGATCAAATTTTAGGCCGGATAGCAAAGCAGAACTGCGCGACTAGCCCACGGTGCTTTTCAGGCACAATGATTAGGACGTCTGCAATTGCCACGATATTGTAGCCAGGGCGTTTCGCGACGGCCGCGAAAATTTGATCGAGGGACGGCCATTTCCGGTAGTCGAACGGCGGTGGCGGCGGGGCCAGGAACGCGCGTGCATCGTCGACGATGATGCAGTGCTCGTAATTCGAGGCGAGAACGGTCTCCAATTCCTGAACGAGCGGGCAGATGTCGCGATCGGCGAAGTAACCTGCACCGGCGTGCGCGTCGAGCCAGAAAAGCGCTGAGCCCGGAAGTTCGGCCACGATTTTCGGCAACTCGCTCGCCGAGTCGCCTTCCAAGTAGGTGACGTTCGCAAGCTCAGGATTGGCGGCCTTGGCTTGGGTAAGAAATTGCGGATTCAGCTCCACCGTCCAGACACGCTCAAATGTGCGTGAAGCCCAGCCGATGGCATGGCCCATAAATGTGCCGGTTTCGACGAAGTCGCGCAGGCCGCCGGCACGCGCTAGTTCACGCGCGAGGTCGGCGAGCGGAGAGAGGTGAATTGAGCCCATCGCTCGTATTAACTGCACATCGGCACGCTGTCATCTCTCGGGAAACCGCGCGTTATCTCCGGCGGTCATTCTGCCGCGCTTTACAAGCGTCCATGCGGCCGGTACATGCACACGGCAACTCGAATCCCGAGTGATCGTTTTATAGAAAGGGATCGACTTGCAGCTCCAAGAAGCTCTGACTTTTGACGACGTCCTGCTTGTGCCGGGCGCGTCCGACGTGTTGCCGGGTCAGGCAGACACGCGCACGAAACTCACGAAAACCATCGAACTCGCGGTGCCATTGCTCTCGGCCGCGATGGATACGGTGACGGAAGCCCGGCTTGCCATCGCCATGGCGCAAGCGGGCGGGATGGGCGTCATCCACCGCAACATGACGCCCGAAGAGCAAGCGACGCACGTTCGCCAAGTGAAGAAGTTCGAAAGCGGCATCGTCTTTAATCCAATCACGATTTCGCCGGACGCGACCCTCGCCGAGGGGCGGACGTTGCGCGAGACACATCGGATTTCCGGCATTCCGGTGGTTGAGCCGAAGACAGGCAAACTCGTCGGTATTCTGACCAACCGGGACGTTCGCTTCGCGACCGATTTGCGGCAGCCAGTGTCGCAGCTGATGACGAAGGAGAAGCTCATCACCGTGCGCCAGAATATCGGTATGGATGAGGCGAAGCGCCTGCTGCACCAGCATCGCATCGA
>JANNEL010000019.1:0-2347 GCA_031378595.1 Alphaproteobacteria bacterium | reverse complement strand
TTGACGCCGAGTTTGTCGGCGAGCGATGGTGGGTTCAAAATGCTCTTCGCCCAGGCTGCGGCTTCTTTGGCGCCGAGTGCGAGCTTGAATTTTGCGGTTTTGGTTTCGATCGCGAGGTCGTCGCCCACGACCTTTGCGGTGCGCACATCGCTCAACGGAACGACCAGCTTCTTGCCGCCGCTCAGTTGCAGCGATGCCGAGTCCAAATGCGCGCGCACATTGGCGCGCTCCTTGCCCGAGGTGTAGGCGATGCGTGCTTCCCGTCCCATTGGTGCCTTCTCGTCAGGCACGAACCGTAGCGGATGAAAAACCGCTGTCAAATCGTGTGCTTAGCGTGCGGCGTTGAGAGCACCGAATTCGCGTTAAACTTCCCTCGCGAGTGATTCGCGAGGAGGGGACTATCGATGCTCACCAAGGCTGCGTTGCGGGCGATTTTCCCGAAGGCGCCGGATGTGGATCTGGAGGCGTTCGTCGCGTCCGGCATCGAGGCGCTGCGGAGTGCCGGCATCCTTGAGATGGCGACGCGGCTGCAATACTTCCTGGCGCAGTTGGGCCATGAGTCCAATGGGCTCACGCACAAGGAAGAGAATTTGAACTATTCGGCGGAGCGGCTGACCGAGATTTGGCCGAGCCGTTTTCCGACGCTGGAGGTTGCGAAGAAATACGCGTTCAATCCGGAGAAGCTTGCGAACTTCGTCTATGGCGGGCGGATGGGCAACGACGATCCGGGCGACGGGTATCGCTACCGCGGGCGCGGGTACATTCAGCTGACGGGCCGCGAGACCTACAAGAAAGTCGGCGACATCGCGGGGCTCGATCTCGAAGCGAACCCTGAATTGGCGGCCAAGCCCGAGAACGCGATCAAGATCGCGTGCGCGTTCTGGACGTGGAAGAAGATCAACCCGGCGTGCGATGCGGGCGACTTCACGGGTGTGACGCAGAAGATCAACGGCGGCACGAACGGGCTTTCCGACCGGTTGGACTGGCTCAGGAAAGTGAAGACCGTCGTCGCGTCGACGACGAACGGCGGCGTGTCGACCACGACGCCGACGACAACGCCGCCGAAGCCTGCGACCACGACGACGCCGGTGAAGCCGAAACCCGTCGAACAACCGGAGACGCTTGCCAACAATGCGGTGCTTGAGGCGCAGAAGAAGCTGACGCGGCTCGGCTACTACAAGGGTATCTTAAACGGCATCTACGACCAAGCTTTGCGCGCGGCGCTGTGGGCGTTCCAAGGCGACGAAGATTTGCCGCAGACCGGGCGGCTCGACACGCGCACCCGTGCCGAACTCAACGTCTAAGACTTAGTAGGCTTCGCCGAGTTCGTCGCGCTCGCGGAACAACACCGCGAGGATCACGCCCGTGACGCCAAAGACCGCGAACGCGGGCCACGCGAGCAAACTTGCGAAACCCTCGGTGACCGGTTCGGGCGCGAGGCCCGCGATCCACGCTTGAAAGCTCGCGACGCCTGTTGCCGTGAAGAGGCCCCAAACTTCGCCCAGCGAGCGCATGTGCGGCTCAGTCCCGTGCTCAAGCAGCGTGACGACGTCGGCGCCCAGAAGCATGAGCCCAAGCACGATCAGCACCAGCGCGATGAAGCGAAACAGCATCGATATTCCCCAATTCTACCCCGGCGTGCATCGTAGCGGAGCGGTTCGCCCGCGACAAGGTTTACGCCGGCACAGTGTGCCACTTAAGACACTTCCGTTGTCATGCCCGAGCTGCGGTTTACGGCGGAATTGCGCCCCCCGATGTGAGACATGCGAGACAGGGGTCGGGTGTGCCATTTGGTGTGCCAGTTGTCTCGGTTCCGTGCGCCGCCGCAGAGACGCCGTCGATCGGACGCGTGCTTCCCCACCCTTCGCGGCCAGGCACCGCGAAACGCCGCTGACGCAGTGGATGCACAACGTCAAGTCGCAGCCGCCGGCCGAAACGGCCGTGGAAATATTCACACTTATATTCCAATCATGAGAAAAAGTCAATGCAACTGGCCAAATCCGTGCTGCTGACTTCCACACGCGGGCAAGCGTTCGCGATAGGTACCGGCAGTTCGTTCCGCCCTCAAATCGGCCTCGCGCGATAATCGAAACTCTCGCCGGCGCACGTCATTGGCAGCGGGCGCGCACCAGGCATTGCGGAACGCTGCGTGGTCGATTTGTCGAAAGGGATCCACGGCCGCGAAAGTGACGCTGGATTGCAACGGGTGACACCCGAACACACTGGCACCATTACTTCTCCGGGTGGGTGTGCGTCCCGCGCGAACTAGTCTTCGGCATAGGAAGCGATTCGTTAGCGCCCGGCCGCGACGGTTGAGGCATAGGCGAATCCGCGTTTGGACGCCGCG
>JANNEL010000015.1:0-6257 GCA_031378595.1 Alphaproteobacteria bacterium | reverse complement strand
ATGAATATCAGGCTCGCTACCGCGTAGCCCAAGTTCATCGACATCGATACGGCATCGCCGCCGGTCTCGCCGAGCGTCGTGGCCACGATTTTGATCAGCCAGAACGCGAGCGTGATGGCTGGGACCTTGTTGAGAAGCGTGGAGCTTGCCGCGTCGGTTGCCATTGATCCTACTGCGGCCGGCTCATGTATTCGGCAAGCGCTGCCGTCATCTCGCCGATCACCTTCGCGACCGACGGATCGGCTTGCACCGCGGCCCAATACGCCTTCACCTTCGGCGTTGGCGCAAAGAGATCGCCCTGCCCCAGCATCGGCCCGATCCCAGCCGCGAAGAACAGCGACGGCACCAGCGCGCAATCGGCGAGTGAGGCTTGTGTCCCCATCGCGTATTTTCCGGACACGATGAAATGCTCAAGCCCTTTGAGCCCCTTCGACAACTCAGTCAGCTGCGCGTCCACGATCTTCGCATCGCGCGTCGCCGGGTTTACTTGGTCGAACAGTTCGAACAGCGGATTCAAGATGTATTGGTCGGCGATGTTGTACATGACCCGCATCCGCGCCCGTTCCTTCGCGTCGGTTGGACGAAGCGATGGCGTCGGACGCGTATCCTCGATGTACTCGCCGATCACGCCCGACTCCGGCAAGAAGAACCCGCTGTCGTCCAGCGTCGGCACCTTCTCCAGCGGATTGATCTTCGCGTATTCGGCCGTGTGCGACCCGCCGCTCGGCACATCGATCAACTGCGCGTCGATGCCTTTGAAATAGAGCTGCAAGCGCACGCGGTTTGCGTAGGGCGAAAGTTTCGAGTCGTAGAGTTTCATGGGGAGAGCCTCCGTTGCGGCCCGCATGGGGCACACCGGCCGGAGGCGCGTCAACTACCTGACGGTTCTGAAGTTAGGCCGCGGCGACGGCCCGAAGCACAAGCCCCTCGACCGCCTCCGGCGCCGCCGCCAGCGGCAGCCGCAATGAAACGGTCGTGCCTTTGCCTTCGACGCTGTCGATGGTGAGCCTGGCGCCCATCTGCGCCGCAAGCTTCAAGCAGATTGCAAGCCCCAATCCCGTACCCTGCTCGCGCCGCGTGTAGGTGCCTTCGGCCTGCACGAACGGCTGGCCCAGCTGCTGCAGCGTCTTCTCGGGAATCCCGCACCCGCGATCGACAACGCGCAAGTCGCACGTGCCGGCCTCGCGCATGACGGCAAACTCCACACTGACCTCGCTGTTGGCCGGCGAAAATTTCAGCGCGTTACCGACCACGTTGACGATGATCTGCACCAGCGCCTGCCGGTCGGCCGTGACCAGCACGCTGGGTGGAATGTACTGACAGGTCAATTGAACGCCGCGCTGCTCGGCGAGAACGTGCAGCATCCGGTAAGTGGACGTCACTTCCTCCGCCAGACTGACCGGCTCTAGGCTCGACTGGTGCTGCCGCGCCTCGATCTTAGAGAACAACAACAGGTTGTTCACAATGCGCAGCAAGTGCTGGCCGCTCGCCAGAATGTCGCCTGCATATTCCTTGTACTTGTCCGGCACACCGAGCTCGAGCGTATCGTTCTTGATGAGCTCCGACAGCCCGTTCACAGCGTTCAAGGGCGTGCGGAACTCATGGCTCATATTCGCGATGAACATGCTCTTGGCACGGCTGGTTTCTTCCGCGGCTTCGACACGCGCCTGCACCGAACGGATCTCCGCGTCGCGCGCGTGATTGACGACCGCGACCCATCCAAAGCCGAGCGCGATCAGCATCGCCGCCACCACCGGCGCCGCAGCCAGCAGCATGCCGATCGAGTCGGCGATGAACTGCTGCCCGCCGTGCGACGGGCTCCAACGAAAGCCGTACGCCGGTGCCATACCGGACGGCCCCGGCAACGGCGCCATCCAATCTGACATTGGGGCCGCAAGCTCGCCGAGCTGAAAGTCCTCCGCAACCGTCGCGAGATAGGCCGCGTCGATCGTCTTCAAGTAAACAAGCGTGAACTTCGGCCGCTCTGTCCCGGCCTTGCGCTTCTCGCTGGCGACGCCGATTGCGTGCATCGCGACAAAGTGCGGCGCACCGGCGAATTCCACGACGCCTGAGACGGTGCGCAAGTTACCGGCACGCCCGTCCGCAATCAACGGAACGGCAAGCGAGGCCAGCCGCTTCGCATCGGCGTCGCTGACCGGAACCGGGCCGTCGGCCTTCGCGTCGTAGTCGTAAACAAGACCGCCGCTGGCCGCGAACACCAAAACGTGACCGAGCTGGAACGTCACCGCGCCATAGCGGCCTAAATTCTCGATGTCCCATTGCTGATCGGGTCCGGTCTCAAACCGGTCGTACATGTCGTCCCACAGTGCATAGTCGCGCACGTTGGATTCGAGTTTGGCAAGCTGACGTTTCACGACGGAACGCACGATCACCGTTTCGCTCGCCAACTGCTGCTGATCCAGCCTGTCGGCGGACGATTGCAGCAGTGTCGCCAGCAAACCCGCTGCGATCGCCACGATCGCGACGACGAGGACCGCGAGGATCGTCGTATATTTGCCGAGCTTGCCCGTCATTGGTGCTTTTTCAATCCATCGCGGCACGGCGCCCCTGGCCGGAACCCGCCTTCCCAGCGCTGAGATTGGCACGGCTGCTCTTAAATCGTGGTTGCTGCCGCTGGTTAACAACCCGTTGCACGTTGGCGGAAGAGCGCGAAATTCAGTGGGGATTAATGACTACCGGTTACCATGTCCCCGTCACTAGGATTCCCGCCGGAAAGGACGGTCCGCGTGCTTGCGTCGGATGCCATTGCTGTTTTTGCAGGCTGTATGCACGGCGCGGCGTATGTCTATTACCTGCGCCTGGCTGTGCGTGGCCGCACGTGGCCGAACCCGGTCAGTTGGCTGATGTTCGCCTACGGCACAGCGCTCATCTTGCTGATCGAATCCCGCGCCGGCGCATCGTGGCGCGAACTGCTTCTGCCGCTGGTCTGTGCGACCTCCAGCATCTTCATCGCCGTCGCAGCCTGGCGCAAGAGCGGCACCGCTACGTCACTGACCGCGTTCGACCGTTGGGCATTCCGTGCCGACCTCGCGCTGACGTTTGCCTACCTTGCCGTCTGGTACGCTATGCTGTCCGCTTTCATCGCCCCGGAATATCGCTTCGCGGCGAATATCGTCTTTCTGATCGGCGTCAACGCGACGACGCTAACGTCGTTCCTGCCGCTCCTGCTGTCCGCCCGGCGCGACCCGTCGACGGAGCATCCCGGACCTTGGGTGATGTGGTCGCTCGCATATCTGCTGCTAATCGTGGTCACCGCGTTGGACGCGGCCAGCCCTGAAAGTCTGCTCCTGCTGATCTATCCGGCGGTGAACTTCATCCTTCATACCTGCGTGGCGGCCCTGGTGCTGCCTGTATCGAAAGTGCATCATGACGAACCCGCTCGATAACCACCTGCTCGTCGGCGAGACGAAGCGAACGGGTCGCGGTCTGTTCACGCGCCGCGCCTTCCAGCAGTTTCAAACCGTGTTCGTGATGCGGGGCGAGTTGCGCTATTTCGCAAGCCGCACAAGTAGCGACTGCCACCGCTACGAAAACTGGGTGGGCCTCGGCCGAGACCGCTGGCTCGACCCCGAAGCGCCATTCCTCTACCTGAACCATTCCTGCGAGCCGAACCTCGCGATCTGCGGCGAGCGCGAGTTCGTGGCGCTGCGCGATATCGAACCCGGCGAAGAGTTGACATTCGACTATTCGATCACGGAAGACGAATTACCATGGCGCATGACGTGCGCTTGCGGCACGCCATCATGCCGCGGCACGATCACGGCGATCCAACTTCTGCCAACCGAGGTGGTGCACCGTTACATGCCGTACGTAAACCCGCACTTCATGCGCAAGCACTACGAGCACCTCGAAGCACCTGCCGTGAAGCGCGCCTAAGCCTTCGCCTGCCGGCTCACCCAACTGTAGCTGATCGCAATCAGCCCGACGAACAACACCACACCGACCAGCGGCGCCAAGGCAAAGTCCTTGACCAGCGCAAGCGGCGTCTCGTTCTGCGTGATCGCGATCGCTCCGGCGTAGAAGATGCCAAGCAAGCTCTCGCCTACGATCAAGCCTGATGCCAGCAGCACGCCGAACCGCTCCAGCATCGCCGACTGGCTCGACTTCGCGACCGCGCGCACATAGAGCCACCCGATGATCGCGCCGAAGATCACGGGCGAGGTTGTGTCCATCGGCAAGTAGATGCCGATACCGACCGCCATCGGCGGCAGTCCCATAAGTTTGGCGCGCTTGAGCGTCTCATCGACAGCGATAACCGCCAAACCAACCAGCACGCCGTAACCGATCAAGCTCCAAGGCAGTTCGGCGCTCAGCACACTTTTCGCAAGCGTAGAGATCAACGTCGCCTGCGGCGCACCGAGGGGTTCGGCCGCCACCGCAGACCGGTTTGGATCGCCCGGGAAGCCGTAGGCGCTGTTCAGCATGTTCAGCGTAAACGGAATCACGAGCGATCCCGCGATCACGCCGACGATCAAAGCCACCTGCTGCTTCCACGGCGACGCGCCGACCAGGTAGCCGGTCTTCAAATCCTGCAGATTGTCGTTCGAGATAGTGGCAATCGAAAACACGATCGCAACCGCAAAGAGCGCAACCGCGACCAGCGCGTTCGTCGCTTCGGGCGGCACCTGCGGCTGGATAAACAGGGCGAGCAACATCGACGCGGCAAGAATCGAAAGAATGCCGATCCCCGACACCGGGCTGTTCGAGGCGCCAATCAGCCCCGCCATATAGCCCGCAACCGTCGCAATGAAAGCGCCGACCACCACCGTGAACACGACACCGCCGATGACCAGCGGCCATCCGAACGCCGCAAGCGCGCCGCCGGCGATGAAGCTGTAGAGCAAGCCACCGATCGCGATAAGACACACGACACTCAAGAGACCGATCAGACCGACGCTCAAATCCCGGTCGTCGCGGCCGCCCGTCCGCTCGCCGCCGCCCGCACGCAACGTCGCCATGAGCCCCTGATAGACCGGTCCCACAAGCGCGATCAGGCTCCAGATCGCCGCAATCCCAATCGCACCCGCACCGATGAAGCGCGCCTTGTCCGCCCGCGTCTGGCCGGCCAACTGCGCGATATCGCCTTCAAGCCCGGACGAGAAGATTGGAATGACGCCAGCCCATGCGATCAGCAAGCCCACCAGCATCGCAATCCCGACCGAAATCCCGACGAGATGCCCCGCACCGATCAGCGCCATCGAAAACGAAGTACTGAAACCGCTGACGCCCGACCCGACACGGAAGTAGCGCTCGAAACCCGCGGCCGCGACGCCGATATAGGTCGCGATCTGCATAATCACCGCGACGATCGCGCCGAACAGCACGACGAATGGCCCCCGCGTGCGCTCCAGCACGTCGTGCGGCGCCTCGTCCCCGCGCGCGCCGACCTTCAACACTTCCGCCGCCGCAACACCCTCGGGATACGGAAGCGGCGAGTTCACGACCAGCGCACGCCGCAGCGGGATCGAAAACAGCACGCCCAAAATGCCGCCGAGCGCGCACACGAGCACCGTCTCCACAAACGGAAAGTCGCGCCACCACCCGATCATCACGAGCCCCGGCAGCACGAAGATGATGGCCGACAACGTGCCGCCGGCCGAAGCCACGGTCTGGACGATATTGTTCTCGCGGATCGTGCCCGTATTGAACGCGCGCAAGATACCCATCGAGATCACGGCTGCCGGGATCGACGAGGCGATCGTAATCCCCGCCTTCAAGCCCAGATAAATGTTCGCCGCCGTAAAGACGGCGGCGATCGCAGCCCCCAGCAGCAGCCCCCGGATCGTCAACTCTGTCTCTTTCATCGGCGTACCCTCAAGGCGATTCGATAAGACACTTCTCACCTTAGCGCAGGCACGCTCCGGCACCACGGCCTTAACCACCCCAAGATTCACCCCTGTTGCGGGATCGCGCACTTTCTCTCAAGATACGCGGATCGAGGGCTCGAACCGGGCCGTACGGGGAGAAACGTGACGGCCAACGCCACGCCAGGATTCGCCGACCGGCTTCGCGCCTTCTACCTGCGCTCCGACGCGGCCAAGGGCTATGCCCTACTCTCCCCGGTGATGATCGCGATGGTCGCGCTGTTGGCCGCGCCGCTGATCCTGCTGGCGCTCTATTCGCTTTGGACGCAAGCCGGACTCTCGGTGGACACCACGTTCACGACCCAGCGCTACCAAGACGTCTTCGCGAAGCAGAGCTACCACGACATCTTCTGGCGCACGATCGGAACGTCC
>JANNEL010000735.1:0-2775 GCA_031378595.1 Alphaproteobacteria bacterium | reverse complement strand
CTTCGATCGGCGAGACGTGCTGAATGCCGGCGTTGTTGACCAAAATGTCGACGCGCCCGAATTGCTGTTCCGTGCGTTGAACAAGCGCCGTCGTCTCGGCCGCATCCATCAGGTTCGCCGCGTCGTACGTCACGCGAACGCCGGTCGCCTGTTCAAGCGCCACGCGCGTCTTCTTCACCTCGTCCATATCGCCAAGCCCGTTCAGCACGACCGCCGACCCTGCCTCGGCCAAGGCCCGTGCGATCCCAAGCCCAATCCCGGACGTCGACCCGGTCACAATCGCGACCTTGCCGGCCAGCATGCGTTGCATCTTTGTGGCGGTATCAAGCATTGGAGGGGTTCCCGTGTTGGCGATCTCTTCAGCGCCCACACTGCGCCTGATCCCGTCCCACCGAAAATGCCGATTGCCTCAACAATGGATAGCCGCGAGCTATGTAGGCGGGCTCTAGCCCCAATTTACGCCGCTTCGCTCATCGATTTTGAAGCAGGCATCGCCGGCGACCCGGTAATCAACCGCACGCCGCGCTTGTAGGTGAAGTAGCTCCACGCCCATCCCGTCGCGACGAAGAACCGGTTGCGGAAGCCGATCAGGAAGTACACGTGCGCGACCGACCACAGCACCCACGCCGGGAAGCCTTTGAGCTTGAGCCAGCCGAAGTCGACGACCGCTTTGCTGTGCCCGATCGTGGCGAGGTTCCCGTAGTCGCCATACGCGAACGCGTCCGGCACGGTGGCGTCCATCGCATGCGCTTCGATCAAGCGCCCGACATAGTGTCCCGCTTGCTTGGCGGCCGGCGCGATACCCGGCAGCAGCTTGCCGTCCTCGCTCTTGAACGCCGCGGTATCGCCGATGACGAACACCTCAGGATGTCCCGGCACCGAGAAATCTGCTTTGACGTTGACGCGCCCTGCGCGGTCGCACGGCACCTTCAGCCACTCGCCGGCGGCCGAAGCACGCACGCCGGCGGCCCAAATGACGGTCTTCGCCGGAATCGGCGCCGTGCCGAGCATCACCTGATCGGCCGAGATGTCGGTGACCGGTACGCCCAAGTGGACCTCGACGCCCATCGCCTCCAACGACCGTTTCGCCTCCGCCGATAGCGATTCCGGAAATGACGGCAGCAATCGCGGCCCGGCCTCGATCAACATGATCTTCGAGCAATGCGGCGTGATCGAGCGAAAATCCGTCACAATCGACTTGCGCGCGAGCTCGGCGATCGCGCCTGCCATCTCGACGCCCGTCGGCCCACCGCCGACGATCACGAACGTCAGCAGCGCGTCGCGCTTGGCTTTGTCCTTTTCGCCCTCCGCCCGCTCGAACGCGAGCAGGATCTTCGCGCGCACCCGCGTCGCGTCGTCCACGGTCTTGATGCCCGGCGCGAACTCTTCCCAATGATCCTTGCCGAAATAGGAATGCCGTGCACCCGTCGCGAGCACCAGAAAGTCGTAGGGAACGCTACGCCCGGCCACGGTCTGCACCGTTTTGCGCGCGGCATCGACGCCGCTCACGTCGTCGAGCAGCACATGCGCGTTCGCTTGATCGCGTACGATGCTGCGGATCGGCTGCGCAATCTCCGCAGGCGACAACGACGCCGTCGCGACCTGATAGAGCAGAGGCTGAAACAGGTGATAATTATGCCGGTCGATGATCGTGACCTCGACCGGCGCGCGCGCCAGAACCTTGGCGGCCGACAGCCCGCCGAATCCGGCACCGACGATGACGACGCGGGGCTTGGCCGAAGTGCTCATCGCGGCAGACTCCCTCACACGCATTGATATAGGTGTAACGGACGGCATCGTCAGCCTCCTTTTGTCGCGGTTAACGCGGGCTCCTTGATTTGGAATGTGACGAGCGCTGCGAGCGCCAAGGCGATGCCAAGTACGAAAACGGTTTCGCTCCAGCCGAATTTATCGAACACGGCGCCCAACAATGCCGAGCCCACCAAGCCGCCGAGGTAATACGACGCCAGATAAATTCCGCTCGCCGCCCCGCGCTCCGTGGTCGCCGCGCGGCTGACGAAGCCCGTCGCTGCCGCTTGCGCGAAGAACGTGCCCACGGCGACAAGCACCAAGCCGGCCAGAATCGCGGGCAGGTTTGGCAATAGCAACAACGGCAACCCAAGTGCCGCAACCGCAAACGAGGCCCAAAATGTCGGCCGCGCGCCGAAGCGGACGGCGGCCTTACCCGCAAGCGGTGTCGTGAACACCGAGGGCAGAAACACGAAATAGACGAGGCCGAGCGTCATGGGCGACACGGAGATCGGCTCCCGTGCGAGCACAAAGTTCACGTAAGTGAACGTCGCCAAAAACACGAAGAGAATAAGAAACCCAAGCGCGAACGCCGCGCGCAATGACGGATTGCGCAAATGTTGCGCCCATGCCGCCAGCGCCGACTTCGACATCGTGCCGGTCATTAGTGCCATTTTCTGCAGCGTGAAAAACACCAGCGCAGCGCCAATGAGATTGAGCGCCGCGAAGACGAAGAACGTGGTCTCAAGCCCGAACGAGCTGGCAAGCGACGCCGACATCAACCGCCCGAACAAATTGCAAGCAACGTTGCCCGTCACATAGGCCGCAAGCGCGCTCGCCACTTCGCTCGCGCTATATTGCTCCGCGAGGTAGGCCATGGTCAGCGTAAATGCGGAGGCCATGCAAACGCCTTGCGCAATACGCAACCACGTAAACGTCATCAAATCGGGCATCGTGCCCAGGAGCGTCGTGGGAATCGCAAGCAAGGCGAGGCTGATCCAAATCCCTTGCCGCCGGTTGATCCGG
>JANNEL010000728.1:0-2093 GCA_031378595.1 Alphaproteobacteria bacterium | reverse complement strand
TTCAACGCGTTCTGCACCGTGTCGAGGCTTCCACCCGGGCCAGGATTCAAGACCACCTGATTGTTTGTCAGAGCGGCGATTTGCGCAGCGACCGCCGGATTGATCAGATTCATCGGATCGTCGATGAGCACGTTGTTTGTGGCGGCGAATAATCCCGTCACCGCACCGATCGCAGCGCCGGCAGTCGTGAATGGATCCGTCGTTGCGGCGGTTAGCCCGCAACCCGCCGGCAACAAGCCTCGGTTTGTCGCCGATGTGGCTTCAACGCTGTCAGTTTCCGTTGCGAAGCCCAACTGGGGCCGGCCTAGGCGAACCAAGTTCGCAAACGGCAACCGGCTATGGTAATTTTGGAAATAAAAGCCGAACTCTGTCCCTTCGAGCCAGTCAGCGTAATAGCGAGCCGAAAGGCCGTAGGTGCCCATATCATCCGCTTCGATATCGGGCGCGCGTTCGACGATGCCTTGCATCGGCCGCGTCCATCCATCGGCGTCGAGAATGCTCGGCAACCCGATCTTGACGATTTCGTGGCTGCCGATCGTGTAGTAGGTTCGGTAGTCGATCGAATTGGCGAAGGCGCCGCTGAGCGCCGATGCGTCGCTGCAATTGACGACGCCGTCACCTAGGGCACCCGTGGTGGAAGGCAGCAGGCCTTGAATGACAGCGTTTGAGGCTTGCGTCCCGCCTACGAACGGATTGTTGTCTTTACAGTTCCGGCGCATGCCGCTGAGCGGGCTGCCGGATAAGAAGCTCACGGCACCCTGGTTACCGCCGAACCCGCTTCCGAATGCCACCACGTCACTGCCGGCGAACGGCGTGCCGCCGGGATCGAGTTCAAACGGCTCCCAGTCAAGGGCGTAGTAGCCGGACAGCGAGACATCGAACGGTAGCGAAATCGAACCCGATATCGCATTCACCGGAACCAGCGCTTCCTTGATCTCGGCGCCAGGCCTGCGAAATGCTGCGACGTCGATCGGGTTGAACGGGTTATTGCCGTTCAGAATGAACGTGCTTTCGCCCCAGTTGATCACCTGCTTGCCAAGGCGAAGGTTCACCGGCATGTCCGCAACGGTGTAATCAGCCGACACAAACAGATCGAGAAGTTCGTAGTTGCGGCCAACATCGCCGAGCGCACGATCATCGATCAACGAGCGTTCGCCAACATCCTTGTTGTCCATCACAACATCGTAGAAGCCAATGGCGCGCGCGAAGAGTTGGTAGTTCTGCCACTTCAACAACAGGTCGTGGCTGGCTTTGATGTTGGCGCCGATAAAGTCGCCTGAATCGAAGTTCAAGCGACCGTCGTCCGTGTTCACACTGCCGTCGTAGTTGTCCGGATTGGCCGTGAATGTCATTCCGCCAACGACTGAGCCGCCGGTAGGAACGAGTTGGAGCAGCAATCCGCTGTTGTTGAGCAATGGCGCGGGCCCTGGCCCATCCGGATCTACGAACGTCGCGCCTGCGCCGTTTCGGATATCGATCGGACCTCCGTTGCCTTCGGGGAGGAACTCACCCTGGCGACTCGCGGTGCGCACGGACGCGCCCATCGACACTGTCGTGTCGAAAGTGATCGACACCTCGCCGAATTTGGTTTCGACAGCTTGTGCGCTCGTCGCCGTAAAGAGCGAGAGGGCCGCCGCGGAACATAACAGACCTGCGCGCTGCAATTTGTTCGACATTTCAACTCCCCTTCTTGCGCCGCGGGCCACGACTCCCGCGTACGCCGTCATATTGATTTCGCGCTCGAGCAGCCGTGACCGGTGCCCCTTTGCGCTCGAGCGATTCTGCCTTCCTTAGGCTCCTCGCCATGAACGAAGCAAAAAGGTTAACGAGTTGTTAATTTTGAAGATTCGCGAAGCGGCCCGCCACTGTGCCTAGCGTGCTGAATCTTTTGCGCCACAATTTTTGCGTGGCTGTCACGAACGCCAAAACAGTTCGGCACGCCGCGTTTCATTGCGACGTGCCGAGGTAAAAGCTTCGATACTCGAAGTTGTTTTGCGCGCTAACCGCCCGCGTCGCCTTGTGGGAGTGGGACGTCGATGTCTTCGGGTCTTGGGGTGATGGACTGGGGTTTGATGCCGGCCTCGCCGAAGACG
>JANNEL010000709.1:0-8461 GCA_031378595.1 Alphaproteobacteria bacterium | reverse complement strand
GCCACAATCACGCCGGCGAAAGCAAGGAAGACTATCCAGGGCCGCGTAAGGCTTGCCTGCAACGCTCGCCGGTAACGGTCGCCGAGCACCTCCGTTACGCGGTGGATCGCCACCGAGAGAGCGCCTTCCCGCCCGACCGGCAGCAGCAGCTGCGAACACATCATCGGCGTCAGCGTCAGCGCGATCAGCGCCGAAATCGCGACTGCCGCGCCAAGGGCAATGCCGAGCTCCGAGAACAACCGCCCGATCGTGCCTTCAAGAAAGACGATCGGCGCGAACACGGCGATCAAGACCGCCGTCGTCGCCAACACCGCGAATGCAACCTGCCGCGTGCCGCGCACCGCGGCGATCATCGCGGGCTCACCCAGATCGACGCGCCGCTGCACGTTCTCGAGCACCACGATTGCGTCGTCCACCACAAGACCGATTGCGAGTACGAGCGCCAGCAGCGTGAGCAGGTTGATCGATGCCCCGAACGCCGCAAGCAAGATCATCGCGCCGAGCAGACACACGGGCACCGTCACGGCAGGCACGATCGCGGCACGCAAATTGCCGAGGAAGAGGAAGATCACGAGCAGCACAAGACCGCCGGTGATCCCAAGCGTCACATACACCTCGTGCACCGACGCCTCGATGAACACCGAGTAGTCGACCGCGACCACAAGTTCCATGTGCGACGGCAGACCCGCTTTAATCGCATCGACCTCTTTGCGTACGCCGCGCGCAACGGCAAGCTGGTTTGCCTTCGACTGTTTGAAGATCGCGATGCCAACCTGATCGCGTCCGTTGCCGCGGAACGCGTTCCGCCGTTCGCGCGGACCCATCTCGACCCGCGCCACTTCGCCGAGCTTCACCAGATGCTCGTCGTCGCTGCGCTTGATGACGAGATTGCGGAAGTCCTGCTCCGTCTGATAGCCGCGCTCGACCCGGATGGTCAGGTTGCGGGCGCGCGATTCCAGCCGCCCCGCCGGAAGCTCGATATTCTCGGCCCGAAGCGCGTTCTCGACGTCGGCGACAGTCAAGCCGCGCGCAGCCAACGCCACGCGGTCGAGCCAGATGCGCAAAGCCCGCTCCTCGCCGAACGCACCCACGGTCGACACGCCGTCGATCGTGGCCAGCCGATCCACGATGTAGCGTTCCGCATAGTCGGTCAGCTCCATGCGCGACACGGCGGAGGAGGTCAAATTCAAAAACATGATCGGCGAGCTGTCGGCTTCGGCCTTTTGCACCTCCGGCGGATCGACCTCTTCCGGCAACCGGCCAAGCGCGCGCGAGACCGCGTTGCGCACATCATTCGCCGCCGCTTCGATGTCACGTGTGAGCCGGAATGTGATGTTCACCGAGGACGAGCCGTCGCGGCTGGACGAGGAGATCGTGTCGATCCCCTCAATCCCTGCGATCGCATCCTCGATCACCTGCGTGACACGCGTCTCGACCACGGCCGAGGACGCACCGGTGTAACTCGTCTGCACGGAAACGACCGGCGGATCGATGTCGGGCAACTCGCGCAGCGGCAACCGCTCGAAAGACAGAAAGCCGAAGGCCGCGATCAAGAGACTAATGACGATCGCAAAGACGGGCCGCTTGATGCACAGCTCGTAAATGTTCACGACCCTGAGCCTCCGGCGGCCCGGCCACCGGCGCGCTTTTCGCGGCCGCCGTCTTTGTCGTCGCCGGCGATCCGAATATCCGAGTCGGGCCGGAGTTTCAGCGTGCCCTCGACAACGACTTTCTCGCCACCTTTGAGGCCGGAGACGATTTCCACATACCCAGACTGGCGGACCCCGATTTTGACCTCGCGCCGATCAGCTTTCTTATCTGCCGTGACGAGATAGACGTATTGCCGGTCTTCCAACGGCACCAACGCCTCTTCGGGTACAGCCACGACCGTGCGCTGGTTCGTGACCAGATTGACCGTCATCAGCATGCCGGGTTTCAGCGCCCCGTCGTCGTTCGCAATCTCGGCGCGAACCGCAACGGCGCGCGACACCGGGTCGACCCGCGTGTCGATGCCGGCAACCTTGCCCTCGAACGTACGCTTCGGGTAAGCCGCAACGCCGACCCGCACCGTGGACCCGACGCTCAACGCACTCATGAATGCTTCCGGGATCGTGAAGTCGAGTTTGATCAACGATACATCGTCGAGCGTCGTGATCACGTCGCCCGGTTTCACCAGACTGCCCACGCTGACACGTCTCAATCCCAACACACCGCCGAACGGCGCACGCATCAACCGGTCGCTAACCCGCGACTCAAGCGACCTCACCCGTGCAGCCGCCGTGTCGCGCGCAGCGACCGCACCGTCGAGCTGTGCCCGTGTCGCATAACCCTTGGCCGAAAGTTCGCGGATGCGCGTGTAGATCTTTTCCGCCTCCGCCAACGAAGCCCGTGCGGAACCCAAATCGGCTGTCTGCTCGCGGCTCGTCATCTCGGCGACGACGAAACCCTTTTCGACTCTCTCACCATCGCTGAAGTTCAGCTTGCCGACGGTGTCGACGGTCTTCGCGGTGATGTCGATGCTCTCGTTTGCCTTGGCGGTGCCGACAGCTTCGATCACGTCGGCAAACGAGCGCGTCTCCACCGGCGCCAACACAACGAGCACGGCCTGACCGCCCTGCTTGTCGCGCCCACCGCCACCACTGCCGCCCCAATAGAAATAGCCGGCCGCAACCGCCACGATTGCAACCAGACCGGCGATAATGAACCTACTGCGCGAAGCCATACGTGATCCTAACCTTGGCAATATAGGCAAGTCAGCCTTCGGGGCCACCGCTGAAAAGGCCGTTACCCCTAATGCCGAACTGCGACACAAATGTTGCATCTACTCGAAGCGCAGCGCCTCTATCGGATCGAGCCGCGAAGCCCTTAGCGCCGGGAAAAACCCGAAGGCAATGCCGATAACGGCAGGTACCCCAAACGCCATCGCTACCACTTCTGCGCCGAGCACGAACGGAACCCCGATCGCACCCGCAATCGCATACGAGGCGCCCATGCCGATCAGAGCGCCGACGATCCCGCCGGCGACGGATAGCACGGCCGCTTCGACCAGAAACTGCAGGGCGACGTCGCGCGCCTGCGCCCCGATCGCGAGGCGAATACCGATCTCGCGCGTACGCTCTGTGACCGCCACAAGCATCACGTTCATGATACCGATCCCGCCCACGATCAAACTGATTGCGGCCACGCCAGATATACCCATCGACATCAGGCGGAGCGTCGACGACACAGTCGCCACCAACTCGCGCACGTCCGTCACTTCGAAGTCGTTCTCTTCGTCCTCTCTCAGTTTGCGCCGCTCGCGCATCAGCTTGGCAATCGCCTCTTTCGCAGGATCGATCTCGCTCGCATTCCCCACGCTCGCCCACACGCGCCGCACGTTGTCGTTCCCTTGCAGTCGGCGCTGCAGGCCCAAGATTGGCATAAAGATCAGGTCGTTGATGTCGTTCGCCAGCGCCGAACTCTCGCGCTTCATGAACACGCCGATAACCTCACACGTAAATGAGCCCGAGCGCACCGTCGCGCCGACAGGGTTCTGCTGCCCGAACAGCTGCTCGCGCACCGTGTCGCCGAGAATGCAAAGCGGTGCCCCACGCCGCGCCTCCGCTTCGCTGAACACGCGCCCGAGACCGATCTCCCACTGCCGGATCTTCAGGTAAGGCAGCGTCGACCCCACGATCTCCGTCTCGTAGTTGCGGTCGCCGGCCGTGAACAGCAGGTAGGTGCTCGTCATCGGCGCGACCGCGTTGAGCAGCGGCACCTCGCGTGCGATCGCCTCTGCATCGTCGATCTTGAACGGCGTCGACCTCGCCACCGGTCCGGTGCGGCTCATCTTCGCTTCCAGGCGCAGCGCGTTGTGCCCACGCGAGGAGATGTCGTTCACAAGCTGTGCCGAAACTCCCGACGTGATCGTCACCACGATGACGACCGCAGCCACCCCGATGATAATGCCGAGCGTGGTCAACCCCGTGCGAAGCAAATTCGCCCGCAGTTCACGCAGTGCCATAAGCATGCAGTTGAAAAACATGGGCCGTATTTGGCGCAGGCCGGGGCTGCGGCTCAAGTCACGCCGCCGTTATTGCCTAACGCGGCCCCTTGCGGTACCAACCCGCGACCAGCGATCGCCGGATTAGCTCAGGGGTAGAGCAACCGCCTTGTAAGCGGTAGGTCGTGTGTTCAATTCACACATCCGGCACCAGCTTTCGCCTGCCACGCCGAAGCCAGTATGGCTAAGGCGCCACCGCCGCACCCGCACAACGCTCAACAACAATCTCCGCGACAATCGGCTTCAGCACCGCGCGCAGCGCCTCGTACTTTGCTATCAACCCGACATCGTTGCCGCCGGCACGCTCGGCTACGAGCAACCGCTCATTCTCGGCAAACTGAACCAAATACGCGTCTTCAATGCGCTGCCGCAAACTCATGCGGGCTCCCCGAACGAATCAAATCCGGACCAGCGTAGCCCCCGCACTCGATAACCGCACAGCCGCAGAACGTGCACCGGCGGCTCGCCACTCGCAGCCACAGCTAACTGGCCTTCGCCTTCTCGAAATCGCTCGCGTCGTGCCGTTCCGGCAGTTGGCTGGCCGGGTCTCCCCACGCGCGGTTGACCATGCGGCCGCGTTGTACCGCCGGGCGTTTGCCGATTTGGTCGGTCCAGCGAATGACGTTCTTGTATTCGTGGACGGATAGGAACTCGCCGGCCTCGTAGAGCAAGCCCTTCGTCATCGCGCCGTACCACGGCCAGATCGCCATGTCGGCGATCGTGTAGTCCGGTCCTGCCACGTATTCGCTTTCCGCCAAGCGGCGGTCGAGCACGTCGAGTTGGCGCTTCACCTCCATCGCGTAACGGTCGATCGCGTATTCGATCTTTTGCGGCGCGTAGGCGTAGAAATGGCCGAAGCCGCCGCCTAGAAATGGGGCCGAACCCATCTGCCAGAACAACCACGACAGGCACTCAGCGCGCTTGGCGGGTTCGGTTGGATAGAACGCGTTGCCGAATTTTTCGGCGAGGTGGACCAATATGGCCCCGGACTCAAAGATGCGGATCGGCTTACTCGGCGTGGAGCGGTCGAGGAGAGCTGGAATCTTCGAATTCGGATTGACCGCGACAAAGCCGGAGCCGAACTGATTCCCGTCGATGGGGATGATCCAGGCATCGTATTCCGCGCCCGCGTGCCCCTTTGCCAGCAACTCCTCGAACATCACCGTCACCTTCACGCCGTTCGGGGTTGCCAGCGAATAGAGCTGGAACGGGTGTTTGCCGATAGGCAGTTCCTTCTCGTGCGTCGCCCCCGCGATTGGACGGTTGATGGCGGCAAAACGTCCGCCCGACTCCTTGTTCCAACTCCAAACCTTTGGCGGGACGTAGGCGGTGTCGGTCATGCCGGCGGCTCCATTTGTGTGCCGGCTCATTTCAATCGTGGTCAGCGAAGGAACACAAGTCCCAGAATGCTGAAGACTGCGTGTGCTATCGGTAGTCGACATAAATCGGCGACGACCAGGCGCGGGGTTCGGCCGGCGCGGTGCAGTCGCTGGGGCCGGACCGGTAGTCGCCGTAGCAGAGGTTCACCTTCACGCACTTGCCCGATGCGTCGCGTTCGCAGTGAAGCGGGTCGGCGTTGATGATGGGCTCAGCCACTTGGATCGCCTTCACGTAGTAGAGCGCGTCGCGTTTGTCCGCCGCGTAGCTTGGGTCGGTGAACGTGAACGTGCAGCTACCGTCTTCCCTCGCCTCGCACTGGTGGACGATGAAGCGATCTTGGATGAGGCTCGCGATAGCTTCGTCTTTCTTCGCTTGCGGCCGGATTTTCACGACCTCGATACGCGTGATCTTGGCGCGCTCGTCCGACGGGTTGTCGCATTCACCGCCGCAGAGTTTTGTAAGGCGGCTTTCCTCCAGGCCCGCCTTGGCGAAATCCGGGCAGCCGGGTTTCTGCTTGAAGGCACCGATGGCGTGGACTTCGAACGTCGGCGCTTCGCCGCCGGCGACGCGGCTTCCCATCGGCGTCTTCGCGCCAGCTTTGTCGATCGCGTCAAACCAGAGCAAGATCTTCTGGCCCGACGTCGCGTAGGTTTCGTGGCGCTGGAGTGCGTCCCAGATTTGCGCGCGGGAGCGGCCTTTCGCGTGCACCGCGGCAAGACCGCCGGTCAGCAGGAACGAGGCTTGGCGTTCGGCCTCTACCGTGCGCAGGCCCGGGAGCTTTTGGATGTCGTCGAGCGCGATCGCCTGCGTGTTCGGGTTTTCGTCGTTTGCGTCGCCGATGCTGCCGATCAGCAGCTTGCGCATGTCCTCGTTCGGCGCGCCGGTCGCTTCGGTGTTGTTGCGGCGGTCGTATTGCTTATAGCCGGTGCCGGGCCTGGCACGGTGATTGTCGCTCGAGCCGATGAAGCCCCAGTTGAAGCGCGTCGCCTTCCCGGTCGCGTCGTCGAAGTGGCTCATGGCGAGGCCCGCTTGCACCGATGTCTTCGGGCGGTAATTGAACGACGGCAGGAAGCAGTCCGTGCACTGGCCGGCATCGAGCCAATCGGCGCTGACCGCCCCCGGTGCGGCGAGATGGCCGAACGCCTGCATGTCGACGTAGTTCTGCCTTGCCGCGGCCGCACGCTTTTCGCACTCGGATGGCGCCAGTTTTGCCTTCAGGCAACGCTCCATGATGATTTGGCCCGCGCGTTGGCAGCCCGGCAAGTGGTCTACCGTCGCCTCCGGGCAGGTCTGCTTGCCGTCGCTGGCCGTACTCACCTCTTCCCAGGCGCGGTACTCTTCCGAATTGCCGTGGCCGGAATAGACCTCGATCAACGGGAATTTGTCGGGACGTTCCTTGGGATCGAGCGCCTTCGCCCATGTCGTTCCTGCAGGCGTGTAAAAGCCCCAGGTCGTGCCGTGCGGGATGATCAGCGGCG
This sequence comes from Alphaproteobacteria bacterium, assembly GCA_031378595.1. Classification (GTDB taxonomy): domain Bacteria; phylum Pseudomonadota; class Alphaproteobacteria; order Micropepsales; family Micropepsaceae; genus SZUA-430. The sequence continues at coordinate 1,561 of JANNEL010000709.1, read as the reverse complement.
AGAGCTTCTGCTCGTCGAACAATTTGCGCACGAGGTCGGCCGGCGTAACGGCGCTCTCGATGCAGTCTTTCGGCAGCTTGTCGGACGGCGTCGCCGCATCGCAGTCGGGAACCGCATTCGTCGCCGCCATGAACTTGTTGTAGTCGAAGTAATCCTGGCGGTGCGCAAAGTCCTGCGTCACGACGAGCGGCGAGATGGGCGCGGCCAGGCTGATCTTCTGCGTTTCGATCGCGCGGGCGGCTACCTTATCGTCCTCGAGATCGCGGAAGATCACGTTCTTATGGCCGAAGTGTTCCTGTGGCGTACGGCCGACCTGTGTCCACTCGAAGCCGATGAAGGACACCATGTCGGGATTCGCATCGTCGCCGGAAACCTTTTGGCAAGCGCGGACTGCGTCCTTCACCATCTGCCAGCGCGGCGGCGTGACCGACTCTGCGTGATCGGTTGAGGCCCAGAAGTCCAGCGCGGAACAATAGCGCGCGAAGTCGCATGCGTCGGCGAGCGGGTGCAAGCCCGACCCGCCCAGGATCGGCAGTGAGAATTGGTACGCATCGACCGAGATCGTGGTGTGCACGTGCAAATCGCCGAACAGGATTTGATCTTCGTTTTCGGCCGCGATGCTGCGCTTGGCCATGCGCGAAGCAATCACCTCAGTTGGGATCGGCTTGCCCGCGATGGTACCGGCACCGTGCTCCATGCCGAACCACCCGCCGCGAGCGCCGACCCAGAAGATGGCGCCAAAGGCTACGAGTACGAAAGCGATTGCGAAGAGCCAACGAAACATGCGCGTTTCCTACCGTTTGTTTTCGGCAGGCTACGACAGGGCAGGCTTCGCCGTCGAGGCTCAACAGGCGGTCAGATCTTTCGCCCCGCCTTCTCCCAATAGGGATCGCGCAGCTTGCGTTTGAAGATCTTGCCCGAATCTTCGCGCGGCAGTTCGGCCTGGAATTCCACGACCTTCGGCACTTTGTACTTCGCCAGATGATCCCGCAGGTAGCCCTTCACGTCCCCCTCGCTCACGCGTGCGCCCGGCTGCGCTTGCACGACGGCGCAGAGCGCTTCGCCGAACTCCGCATCCGGGATACCGAACACGGCGCAGTCGGCGACGCCCGCGATCTTCAAAATCTCCGCCTCGATCTCGGCCGGATAGATGTTCACGCCGCCGGAGATTACCATGTGATTGCGCCGGTCGCAGAGGAACAGGAACCCGTCCTTGTCCAAATAACCGATGTCGCCGACGGAAATGAGCCCATCGCGCTCAGCCTTGCGGCGCTTCGCATCGTCGCCGTGATAGGTGAAGTCGACGCCGGTGGTCAGTCGCGCAAAGACATCGCCCGCTTCGCCGGCGGGCAGCGCCGCACCGGAATCATCCGCGATCACGAGCTTCACGTCCGGTTGCGCGCGGCCGACTGTGCCCGGATGCGCAAGCCATTCGTTCGCGGTGCAGAACACGACGGCGCCGGTCTCCGTCGCGCCGTAGTACTCGTTGATGATCGGCCCCCACCACTCGATCATGCCGCGCTTGATATCGGGCGGGCAGGGTGCTGCCGCATGCACCACG
>JANNEL010000664.1:0-5287 GCA_031378595.1 Alphaproteobacteria bacterium | reverse complement strand
TGACGTTTAAGGGGATTGCGGAGGGGGTTGAGAACTCGAACTTCTTCCTGAAGACGGAGCGCGGGTCTTTCATCCTGACGCTGTACGAGAAGCGCGTGCGGGAAGAGGATTTGCCGTTCTTCCTCGGGCTGCTCGAACATCTGTCGGCCAAGGGTATCCAGTGCCCCCTGCCCGTGCGCGCGCGCGACGGGAAAGCTTGGCGCACACTCGCCGGGCGGCCTGCCGCGTTGATGACGTTTCTCTCGGGGCTCTCGCCGCGGCGGCCGGATGCGCAGCAGTGCGGCGAACTCGGCGCTGCGCTCGCGCGGCTGCATCTCGCTGGCGCGGACTACAAACTCACGCGGCCGAATGCGCTTTCGGTCGAGGGGTGGAAGCCGCTTGTCAAACAGTGCGAGGCGAAGGCCAACAGTGTTCATATGGGTCTCGGCACGCTGATCGGCACGGAGTTGCGCTGGCTCGAACAGCATTGGCCTGTTGGGTTGCCGTCGAGCGTGATCCATGCGGACCTCTTTCCTGACAACGTGTTTTTCATGGAGAGGAAGCTCTCCGGTCTCATCGATTTCTATTTCGCATGCAACGACACCACCGCCTACGACGTTGCCGTTTGCCTCAACGCGTGGTGCTTCGAGCATGACGGCGCATTCAACATCACGAAGGGGCGCGCATTGCTTTCGACTTATCGCGCGATCCGGCCGCTCACCAGTGCGGAGGTCGCGGCGTTGCCAATCCTCGCGCGCGGTGCAGCTTTCAGGTTTCTGCTCACGCGGCTTTACGATTGGATCAACCGTGATCCGTCGGCGCTGGTCAGGCCGAAAGATCCGCTCGAGTATCTGACGAAGTTGCGTTTTCACCAGACGGCCGCGGGGGCTCAGTCTTACGGGTGGCCCGAATGAACCATGTGGAGATTTACACCGACGGCGCCTGTTCGGGGAATCCGGGGCCTGGCGGTTGGGGGGCGATCCTGATCTTCAAGGATTCGCGCAAAGAGCTCTCCGGCGGCGAGCCGCTGACCACGAACAACCGCATGGAGCTGATGGCCGCGATCGGTGCGCTTGAGGCACTGAAGCGGCCATGCGAAATTCATCTGCACACGGACAGTATGTATCTGAAAGACGGCGTCACGAAGTGGATCCACGGCTGGAAGAAGAACGGCTGGAAGACCGCCGACAAAAAGCCTGTGAAGAACGTCGATCTGTGGCAGCGACTGGAAGAGGCCGCCGCCAAGCATAAGATCAGCTGGCGCTGGGTTCGCGGGCATGATGGGCACGAGATGAACGAAGCGGCCGATGCGCTCGCACGCGCTGCGGTGCCGGGACAGTAGAGCACCCTCACGCCTTCATGTAGGCGTCCAGGGTTTCGTGGTAGTGGCGGATGCGGCTTTCCTGATAACGCGCGAGCGTTACGCCGGGTTTGCGGCTTGTACGTAAGCCCTTTTGGATGCGCATCAGGTTGTCGGTGTCTTGATCGGCTACCATCGCGGCGGAGCCGAGTTCCGGCGCGTCGGCCCACTTCTGGTCTGGGCCGAGAAGGCGCATCTTCGCCGGCGGCGGATGCGTGCCATCGGGCGCCTTTGAAAACAGGAACATGATTTCCATCAGCGACGTTTCCGGATCGTCCTTGTACGGACGGAAGCGGTAGGTGATCGGCAGCGCTTGCCCGCCCCACGGTACCATGTTCGGGAACAGCATGTATTCGATCAGGTCGAGCGATTCCGTGTCCGACAAATCCGACATGTCGCGCCCAATCGAGCGCGAGATTTTTTCGCGCGCACGTTCGGCAAGTTTACCGCGCGCGGTTTCGCCAGGGCCGACCTCGATCGGGCGGCCGGCGAAGAAGGGAACGTCGCGGCGCATTTCCTCGATCGTGCGTTCGGGCGAGATGCCGGTGAACGCGGGGCTCGGCACGCCTTGGACGCTGATCATGCGGCTGACGTGGCGCACGCCCGGCCAGACGTCGTATTGCGTGTTCGTGTCGCCGTAATACGACAGCACTTGCGGATGCGCGAAGGAAACGTGGAGCGCCTCCACAAACGCCTCCATAGCGAGCTTCCAGTTGCACGGCATGATCTTAGCAACGTGCGCGGCCTTGTAGCGGTCTTCCAGCTTGAACGCGGCAAAGTGTGCCGGCAGGATTTCAAGATAGGACTCCAGCGGCTCGCATGCGGCATCGAAGTTCACGAACACGAAGCCGCCCCAGGTGCCGACCTTCGCTTCGGGCAGGCTCATCTTCGCTTTATCGACATGCGGGAAGTCCCATTGACTGGGCACCACGCTCAGCTTGCCGTCGAGGCTCCAGGTGAAGCCGTGGAACGGGCAGCGGAAGTGCTTCACGCAGCCGCCTTCCGTGCGCAACAGTGTGCCGCGGTGCAGGCAACTGTTGATGTAAGCGCGGATTTCCGATGGTCCCGTACGCACGACGATCAGCGAGTCGTGCACGATTTCGTAGATGACGTGATCGCCGATGTTTGGGATTTCCTCCAGCCGGCAGGCGAGTTGCCAGGTCTTGCGCCAGATTTTTTCGACCTCTCGGTCGTGCCATGCTTTCGAGAAGTAACGGTCGATCGAGACGTCCGCGAGGCTTTGTCCCTCGGCCGGCGATTCTTCGCGCATGATTGCCGGCGCCGCGTTGACATCTTTGGCCAATACTTCTTGCACGGAAGGCCCCGGTCGATGTTTCGCGATGCTCATAGCTGGCTCCCGTTTTGCCAGCACCGTGCCGCCCTGCTAGGTGTTTGGCAATGACCGAGCTTCGCCATCAGCATTTGATCACCCTGTCGCCGATCGTGGATTTCGCCGCGATCGCGCAGATCGGCAAGACGCCCGGTGGCTTGCGCCGGATTGCGCCGGTCACGGGAGGGACGTTTGCCGGCGCGCGGTTGAGCGGCACCGTGCTGCCGGGCAGCGACTGGGTGTTAAATCGGCCGGACGGCGTGATGGCGATTGACGTGCGCTTGGGGTTGTTGACCGACGATGGCGCACGCATCTACCTGACCTATCAGGGTCGCTTTCTCGCGGCGCCGGAGGCGATGGCGCGATTCGCGAAAGGTGCGATCCTTCAAGCTTCGGAATACTCGCTGGCGATCACCGCAAAGTTCGAGTGCGGCGTCGAGAGCTACCAATGGCTGAACGACGTCATAGCGGTGGGCACGGGGACTCAGACCACCGCGGGGCCGGTGTACGAGTTGTTCGAAGTCGGCTAAGGGCGGCGATTCAGGTTGCCGAGCGCAGTGCGACAGTCAGTGGCCAGTGGGTCAAGCTTGAGCTCAAGGCTCAATTTGAGTGCCGCTTCCAAATCTTCCGTGGCCCCTTGGCGGTCGCCTTCGGCGGCGCGGATCAGGCCGCGCATGGTGCGGGTTTGGGCAATGTGAATCGGTTCTTTGTTTTCGGTCGCGATCGTTAGACCCTCTTCGATCGTGGCGCGGGCCGCTTTGATGTCGCCGCAGGCGAGCTCGGCTTCGGCCAGGCCGCAGAAGACGCGCACGGCGGCGTAGCGGCCGGAACGCAAGTAGCGTTTGTTTTCGATCGAGTGGCGGGCGACGTCGCGGGCTTGTTCGGGCTTTCCGGTGCGCACAAGCGCGGAGGCGAGTTCGCCCGTCACGGCTGGTTCGATCAGCAGGATTTGGTTTTTCAGGCAGGTATCGCGCGTCATTTCGAGGATCTTGACCGCTTCTTCGGCGTTGCCCATCGCGAGCGCGAGGCGCCCGTGCGCGTTGCTGATGAGGACGCGGGAGTAGGGTTGGTCGAGATCGCCCAGAAGGCGTTCGCCTTTCTCAACGTAGGTTTTTGCGTCGGCGAAGCGGCCGCGGTCGATCAGGAAGACGGCGAGGAAGGCGCAGCAACGGACGCTGGGCAAGAACATGCGACCCATCGTGCTTCGTTCGTCCTCGGGGCTGTAGGCGTTGAGCAAGTCAGTGTAGGTCGCGATCGCGTCGTCGAGGCGGCCAGTCGCTTGCTCGATGTTCGCGCGGATCGACTGCGCGATATCGCGGAGCGCGAAGACGCCGGTTTCTTGCGCGATCTTGAACGCGATTTCGGCGTGCACGAGCGCTTGGTCGTGGCGCGACCAGATCCAATTGAAGACCGCGTAATGCGAGCGGGCGATGCCTTCGCGGAAGCGCTCGCCGCGGGCTTCGCAAAGTTGGATCGCAAGTTGGAGCGCGCGTTCGTATTCTTCCGCGTCGCCCGATTGCTGTAGCGCGTCGAGGCTCGTCATCACGAGATCGAGCAGCGCGCCGTTCGCCTTATCCGGCAGCGACGGTCGCAACCGCATCGCCCAATCGTAGAGGGCGCGGATCGTCTTTTGCGCCGACGTGCGGACACCGAGTTGGCAGGCGGTGACAAGTTGCGTCAGCGCCTTTTCAATCTGGCCCGATCGTTCGGCGTGATAGGCGAGGCGTTCGAGCGCCGCCGGCGAGGCATTCGCCTGCCTCTCGAATGCCGCGGCGGCACGGCCGTGAATTTCGGCGGCCTCCGCCTTGAGCAAGGTCATGCGTGCGCCACCACGGAACAGATCGTGGCGGAAGCGGATTTTCGCAGGGTTTTGCGCGTCGATCAGGTGGTGAGCTTCGAGCTCTGGAAGAATGACGCCGAGCGCCTCTTCGCTCATGCCGCAGGTCGCGGCAAGCACGGGATGCTCGATTTCGTCGCCCAAGATGCTGGCGCCCTGCACGACGCGGCGCGCGACAGGACTCAAGGCCGCCATGCGCGACTGCACGAGGCTCGCAATGCCGAGCGGGGTATGCCCGCCTTCTTCTTCGTCACCCACCCGCATACGCAAGAGTTCTTGCAGGAAGAACGGGTTACCCGCGGCGCGCTGAACGACGCGCTCCATCATGGCCGGATCGCGCAGCGCAGCGGGCGGCGCGACGAAGCGGCAAAATTCCCTCGCTTCATCTTCGTCGAGCGCGCTCAACTCGATCACATCGTTCGCCGCGCGCGAGGCGGCGTCGCGAGCGGTTCCGCGCGCCGTCATCAAAAGCCAGAGGCGTGTGCGTCCTGTGAGTCGGTGGAGGACCGTCAGGAAATCAACCGTCTCGGGGTCGAGATTGTGCACGTCTTCGACCAACACCAAGAGTGGTTGGCGCCGGGCGGTGAGCTCTACCAGGTTCGCGACGGCGGTAAACATCGTCTCGCGGCGCCCTTGCGCAGTCAGCGCGCTCCAGGATCGGTCGTCCACGGTAGCACCCGCGGCTTCGAGAAGGCCCGCCTGCAGCTCTGACGGTACATCGCGGACGCGCGCAGCCGCACTCAGTTGTTGCGCTGAACATGAGGCGGTGCAGCCGAGCAGG
>JANNEL010000657.1:0-3056 GCA_031378595.1 Alphaproteobacteria bacterium | reverse complement strand
GCGCAGTTCTTGGTGCCTGCTTTCGTGGTCGCGCTTCTTGTCGTGCCGGTCGCGGCGCTCGCGCGGTGGCCCGCTGTCGCGGGTGGGGCTGCGGTGACTGCTGTCGCGGCCTACGCGCTCGCGATGCCGTCGGTGACCGCGCCTGGACCCGTGAAGGCGGAAGCGCCGCGGTTTCGGGTGCTGCTGTTCAATATGTGGTTCGGCAATGCGCATCTGAACGACGTCGCGCAGCTGGTCCAGCGCGAAAACGCCGACCTGGTTGTTATCTTGGAAACTTCTGTGCGCGCGCGGAATGCGTTGAAGGCTGTTACCAGCGTCTATCCCTATCGCTTCGATTGCACGGCCTCAGGCTGCGATGTCGTGATGTTTTCGCGGGCGCGGCTGTTGCCGCAAGATATCGCGCGCACAAGCGACGCCAATCGCTCGCCTTATGTGACGGTCGGTACCGAAATCGCGGGCTGCCGGTTGACGTTGCTGGCCACGCATATGACCCGGCCGTTTCCACATCGGCCCTATGGTTCGCAGCGCGAGCAGGCGCGTGAGATCGGTAGCGTCGTGGGTTTGATCCCCGGCGCGAAGCTGGTGCTTGGCGATTTCAACGCGGCGCCATGGGGTTACGTCGTGCGGACGATCGAAGCGCGCGGCAATGTGCGTGCAGCAACGGGCGCGGCCGGGACGTGGCCATCGGTCTTGCCGGGGCAGCTTCGGATTCCGATCGATCACATGATGGTTGGGCCGGGATTAAGCATCGTCTCGCGCACGGTGCTGCCTGGGGCCGGGTCGGACCATCTTCCGGTCCTGGCCGAAATTGCCGTCACAGATCCCATGCAGTGCCGCTAATTAATCAACGATTAAGCCTTACGAATCCTCGTCTTAACGTCTTGGATTGAATTTTCACTTCAAGATGCCGCCCGTGACATCCCGCGATCAAAGCGACGGGACGCAAGGAGTGGCTGGTGGGCTTGAACCTTTTTGCTCAGGGATTGGCGGCGCATCCGTTTTCGCGCCTGTTTGACCGGCTTTTTCATGGCCGGCGCAAGCGCGCGCAGGCGCGGATCAAGCGCAAGTTCGCCGAAGCGCTGATGCTGGCCGGCAACGGGAAGCGCGCGCCTTATCTGGTGCGCCGGCTTTCGGGATTTGAGCACCGCCTTTTGCTGGTGGCGGCGATTGAGTTGCTGCGCGTGATGCGCGGGGCACCGGCGGCGCGGATCGTGCGGCTGCTCGGGCGCTATCGGGCGCGTGAGACATTGGGCGCGTGGATGCACCATCAAAACGCAGCGTTGCGCGCGCTTGCGGCGGAAGGTCTTGGGCACATGGGCGACAGCCAGGGGTGCTTGGCGCTTGGCCGCGCGCTGCATGACGACGATCATCACGTGCGGATTGCGGCGGCGGAGAGTTTGATCAAGCTCGGCGTGGCGCCGCCTCAGGACGAATTGATGGCCGCCCTAGAAGTTGGCGGCGAACCGCCGGCGCGGTTGTGGCGAATGCTTGACGCGATGCGCGCCAATCATCCCGATCCCGCGCGGCGTGCGATGGACGTTTTTCAACTCAACGAGGCTGCGGCGCTCGCTTAAGGGCGCTGCGTTCGTTGCAGCGGGACTTTCACGCCGAGGGCCGGGCGTTCGCGCAATGCTTCGCGGCGGAAACGGAATTCTTCTGCCGGACGGCCACCTGCTTTTGTCGTGCGCTTTCCCGTTCGCTCCACCAAGCCCGACGATTCGACCAGGCGGCGGAAGTTCTGCTTGTGCAGGCGTATCCCGGAGATCGCTTCGACGGTGCGCTGCAGATCGAGCAGTGTGAACACAGGGCCCATCAGTTCGAACACGATAGGGCGGTATTTCAACTTGCCGCGCAGACGGCCCATGCCGGTCGCCAGGATCCGGCGGTGGTCGAACAACATCGCTTCGCCGAAGCTAGCTTGATCTTCGGCGCGCGGGGCCGACGGTGGCAAGGTGCGGCCGTCGCGGCGCGCTTCCAAGACCAAGCCCGCGTCGTACATCAGTTCGTAGCGTTCGAGGACTTTCTCCTCGTCCCAGTGCAGGCCGTCGAAGCCGAAGCTGAGGCGCGCGCGTTCTTGGCGCGCTTGAGCGTCGGCGAGCTTTGACCAGGCGTCCAGGCGTGGGCGGATCAGCGAGTCGATGATCGCGGGGCGTTCCCGGCGCCAATCTTCCCACGGAAAGAAGTCGTAGATGTTGCGGAAGTTCGCGGTGCCGTCGGCGGGCTGACGCGTCAGTGCCAAGTAGCCGACAGAAACGACGCGCGCGCCTTCGCCGGGTTCGACTTCGTGACGGCCGCGGTCGCCGAACGTGTAGAGCTGCTCGACATAGCCGAGCGAAAGGCGCGTTTGTTCCTGCACGAGATTTCGCAGGCCGATTTCCAGCGTGCGGTGGTGTTCCGGCTCGAAAGGGCCGAAGGGCAGGGCGTTTGAAGCGTGTGCTTTGGATACCGGGTCGCGGCGCACGACGAGGACGCGCGGCGTGTCGTCGCCCAGCGTCACGACGCAAGCGTTGAGGCCGATGATAACGGTGTTCGGTTGGGCGCGCCGCATTACGAGCGTGCCCCGCCATAAGGAAGGCAACTCACGCGAAGCCGCGAAGAAGAGAAGGTTGAACCACCAAGCACACCAAGGGCACTAAGATGCTGGTGAACGGCTTCATGCGTTGTCGCCGCGGCCAATCCGAATTGTTTCCCGCAAAGCCGCAAAGACGCAAAGCTGCCCTTTTTCGGCGCGAAGCGCCTATTGAACGGCTGAATGGCGCCTACGGCGCCGAAAGAAAGTCTTTGCGGCTTTGCGGCTTTGCGGGAAACGATTCTGACTCGGCGTAACACCAGTGTGGAAAGCTGTCCTCGAGCGTCTTGCGGCCCTTGGTGCGCTGGGTGGTTCAATCTCTCGCTTCTTCGCGCGCTTCGCGGCTTCGCGTGAGTTGTTTGCTGGGAACGCATCACACGTCCAACGGTAGCGAGAACAACACGCCTTCGAACACCATTTTCGCCGGTCCCATTGCATCGACCGCATCGACCATGCGGCCTTCGCGGTCCAGAATGTCGTCGGCGAG
>JANNEL010000602.1:0-1615 GCA_031378595.1 Alphaproteobacteria bacterium | reverse complement strand
ACGAAGACGACGGTCACCGGCGTCGAGATGTTCCGCAAGCTCTTGGATTCGGGTGAAGCTGGCGACAACGTCGGTTGCCTGCTGCGCGGTGTTGAGCGCGAAGGCGTCGAGCGCGGTCAGGTTCTGGCCAAGCCCGGTTCGGTGACGCCCCATACCCATTTCACGGCGGAAGCCTACATTCTGACGAAGGACGAAGGCGGCCGTCACACGCCGTTCTTCACGAACTACCGTCCGCAATTTTACTTCCGCACGACGGACGTGACGGGGATCGTGAAGTTGCCTGAAGGCACCGAGATGGTGATGCCGGGCGACAACGTATCGATCGAGGTCGAGCTGATCGTTCCGATCGCGATGGAAGAGAAGCTTCGCTTCGCCATCCGTGAAGGCGGTCGCACCGTCGGATCGGGCGTCGTCGCAAAGATCGTGAAGTAACGAACCCGAAGAACAAGATCCGAAGAAAGAAACGGAACGGCCCATGCAAAGCCAAAACATCCGCATCAGGCTCAAGGCCTACGATCACCGCGTGCTCGATATTTCGACGCGCGAGATCGTAAACACGGCCAAGCGCACAGGTGCTCGCGTGCGTGGACCGATCCCGCTTCCGAACCGGATTGAGAAGTTCACCGTGAACCGCTCGCCGCACGTCGATAAGAAGAGCCGCGAGCAGTTCGAGATCCGCACCCACAAGCGGCTTCTCGACATCATCGATCCCACGCCGCAAACGGTCGACGCGCTCATGAAGCTCGACCTCGCGGCCGGGGTCAGTGTCGAAATCAAGCTGCAATAACGAAGAGAAGGTGGCGCTCACCATGCGCACAGGGGTGATAACTCAGAAGGTCGGCATGATGCGTCTGTTCACAGACGACGGCCGCCACGTGCCCGTTACGGTGCTGAAGCTCGACGGCTGTCAGGTCGTGGCCCAACGCACCAAGGACAAAGACGGCTACACCGCGCTTCAGTTGGGCTCGGGTGTTGCCAAGGTCAAACGCGTCTCGAAGGCAGAGCGCGGCCACTTCGCGAAAGCGCAAGTCGAGCCGAAGCGCAAGGTCGCCGAGTTCCGCGTTTCTCCGGACAATCTCGTTGAGGTTGGTTCGCTCATCACGGCTGACCACTTCGTCCCGGGCCAAATCGTCGACGTCTCCGGCGTCACGATCGGCAAGGGCTTTGCCGGCACGATGAAGCGCCACAACTATAGCGGCTTGGAAGCGAGCCACGGCGTCTCGATCTCGCATCGATCCGCAGGTTCGACGGGCAATCGTCAAGACCCGGGTCGCACGTTCAAGGGCAAGAAGATGTCGGGCCACATGGGCCAGGTCCTCGTCACGACGCAAAACGTCGAAGTGGCGAAGGTCGATCCTGAGCGCGGCTTGATCATGATCAAAGGCGGCGTCCCCGGCGCCAAGGGCAGCTGGGTGATGGTGCGCGACGCGGTAAAGCGTCCTCTACACAAGGATGCCCCGAAGCCGGCCGCGGTGAAGAAGCCTGCGGCAGCGACGGCGGCGTGAGGAACCAAAGATCATGAAAGTCAAAGTCCTCACCCTCGATGCCGGCGCAGCCGGCGAGATCGAACTCTCCGAAGACGTGTTCGGTGTCAGCCCGCGCGCGGACATCCTCG
>JANNEL010000601.1:0-6131 GCA_031378595.1 Alphaproteobacteria bacterium | reverse complement strand
CGCCGCCTGCTGATAGTGCGCTCGCAGACAGAACCGCACCCAAGGCAGGGCGTCGCGCTCCGGATGCCAGCTTCCTTGCCCCACCTCTTCGAGAATCTTGTAGTAGGCGTCCGTATTGCGCCCAAGCCATTCCTCGATGCTCGAAAACACCGGGCTGAGCACGCCGCCGCGCGCAATGACCATCGTTTGCAGCGCGCGCGCCATGCGCCCGTTTCCGTCCTTGAAGGGATGGATCATGGTCTGGTTCAAGTGAGCCATGGCACCGCGCACGATAGGGTCCCCATCGCCTGCGCTATTGATCGACGCGGCGAGTTCGTCCATCAGCGCGAGCACGAGCGCCGCATCGGGGGCTTCGTACACTGTGTCACCGGATGGCTCGCGAACGACGAACACGGTTCCGGGGCGCCATTGTCCGGGCATTTTGCCGAGGTCGTAGCGCAGCATCATAAAGTGCAGGCTCTTGATAACCTGCGCATTCAATTGAAACGTCGGGTCGTCATGCGTCTGAAGAATGTAAGTCAGCGCGTCACGGTAGCCGCTGAGCGCGCGATAGGTCTCTTGCTCGACCGTCTCGGGCTTTTCGTCATCGATGATTTGCGCCGCCTCGCTCAAAGACGCATTGATACCCTCGATGCTATTTGAGCCCTGCACGGCGCGCGCAAACGTGCTGCGCCGAAGCGATCCGGTCCAGCGGTTGGGCTTGTGGGCGACCGCGTAACGAAGCTGCTCGCGCTGTTGGTTGATCAGACGAACGACCTCAACGTCATCCGCGCCCAACGCGAGTCCATTACATATCACCGTTATGATGATATATAATCGACATTAAGGGGTAATGAAACAGTCTAACTGACAAAAATGGCGGTTTTTGAGGAAAACACCCTCACCAACACCGCCGCCCGCTCCACAGCACAAAGCACCCCTGCAGCGCCTCCGCCTCTGCCGCCGCCCGCCCCAGCCCCTCGTCGTGTTCCAAGATCGCGGCGCGTTCGTGGAAGTGCGCCACCCAATCGGCGGGGCTCCAGAGGGAGCCATCGAGGTCGGAGCCCTCAGCGTCGCGCGCGTCCGGCCGCACGAGCTTCACCGCACAGCCCATGCCCGGCAAAACGTCGATCAACGACGACGCTCTCACAACACCACCGACCATTGATGGCCCACGCCGTTCGGCTTACGCGGCGAAGGCGTCGAAGGGTGAAGGCCGCTCGGGCATCGCCGGAAACGGCGGCGCGTCATCGCCGGACGGCGCGTCCGCGGCGGGGAGGGAGGGTCGCATCCCCTTGTGTCGACTGCCGCGCCCGCGCCGAGACTAAGGTTCCACGCCCATCGCTCTGAGCGTCGCCTTCAGCTCCCTCACCGTCCGCAAGTCGGACGGGTTCTTGGAAAGCGCCGCGCGGAAATCCGCTTCCGCTTCCTTCTTCATCCCAATCTTCAGGTAGACCGTGCCGCGAAAACGGTAAGCCCAGATGTCGTCGGGTGACGCTTCGATCGCGGCCGTGTGCTCCGCAATCGCCCGGTCGTAGATGCCGCGCTGCGCGAATAACAACCCGCGATGGTTCATCGCGATGATGTCGCGTGGGTTCTCTTTGATCGCCGCGGCAAAGAAGTCGAGCGCAACGTCGACCTCGGCGCCTTGCTTGCGCACGCGCGCGCACGTCGCGACGGTTTTGTCTTGCGGTAGGGGCAGCGTCTTGCCGCACGCTTTGCCGCTGGCGAACGGCCCTTCAAGCAGCTTCAGCGCCGGCAGCAGCTCGATCCGGTACCACCCAGCGCGCGTCCACGTGGCGTCGCCCAACGCAGACCCGGCGCAAACAAACAGCAACGCAACGACCGCGAACAACCGCATCGAACCGCACTCCGAATCAGGTGACTGAAGTGTGACGCAATCGGCCGCCAAGACGCCAGGCTCAGGCCTTGCCAAACCGCCCCGGCGTCACGCCGAATTCCTGCCCGAAGGCGGAGACAAACGCGCTGACGCTGGAGTAGCCGACGTCCAGCGCCGCGTCCGTCACGCTGCCGCCGCGGCCCCGCCGCTCGACGGCGGCAAGCAGGCGCAAGCGCTGGCGCCAGCGCACGAAGCTCAAGCCCGTCTCGTGTCGAAAGAGCCGCTGCGCCGTGCGCGTGCTTGCCCCGGCGCGCCGGGCTAGGGCGGAAAGCTCGTCGTCGTTCGCAGGATTTTTCTGCAGCCGCTGTGCAATGGCGAGCGCGCGTGCATCGCGCGGCATCGGCAAGTTCTGCGACGGCGCGGGTTCGAGCAGCGCAAGCCGGTCCACGATCACGAGCGCCAGCCGCTTTTGCGCCGGCACGGATGCATCCAACACGCCGTGTTCCGTCGCCTCCAAGATCAATTCGCGCAGCAACGCAGGCACGTTCATCACCGCGCAGTGCCGGGGCAGGGCGCGCGCGATCGCGTCGGCGAAATAGAGACTGCGCATCGTCCCATGTCCCCGCATCTCCTCGGCGTGCGAGACGCGGGCTGGAATCCAAACCGCACGGTTCGGCGGTACGATCCAGGCGCTTTCGGCGGTGGCGACCCGCATCACGCCCGCCGACGCGTAGCTCAACTGATGCCACTCGTGATCGTGCGTGTCTGCGACATAGCCTTGCGTGAAGCGCACAGGGTACGTGCGCACCCAAACGGAGCCGTCGGGTTTGGCCGGAATTTTCGGTTGGCGTGCAAGCGACATTTCTTGGCATTCTATCGCAAGACGCGTTCACCCGATACGGCTATCAAAAGCGCACTATCACCACCTGGAGGACCAATGGCCCACGTCGCCCATTTTTCGATCAACGCCAACGACATGGAGCGCGCGAAAGCGTTCTACACCGACGCCTTCGGCTGGTCGTACCAAGCTTACGGACCGCCGGGCTTCTACATGATCGAAGGCGCGGCCGGCCCCGGCAACATGCTGGCGAGCCTTCAGAAGCGTCGCGACATCGTGCCCGGCAAATCGATCTTCGGCCTCGAATGCACGCTCTCGGTCGAGAACAGCGAAAAGGCCGAAGCCGCAATCAAGAAGGCGGGCGGCAAGATCGTCATGCCACGCGCCGTGCTGCCCAGCATCGGCAAGCTCTTCTTCTTCGAAGACCCCGAAGGCAACATCATCGGCGCCATGGAATACGACAAGAACGCCCGTTAGGCGGTCACCCGCGTGACGAACCGGCCGAGGTTGCGCACGACCTCGTCGCGGTTCGTCTCGTTCAGCATCTCGTGCCGCCCGCCGGGGTAGAAGTCGCTCGTCACGTCTTTCACACCGGCCGTCCGGTAGCGATGGACGAGCGGCGCCAGGAACGCGAGGTCGCCGTTCAGCGGATCCTTGTCGCCGGCCATCAGATAAATCGGAAGCGTGGGCTTGATCCGCGTGAGCGCGTCCGGTTCGAACAACGCCGCCGCCGCCGTGAAAATGCTCATCATCGAAGGCTGATCCACCGAAAACCCGCACAGCGGATCGGCGATGTATTTGTCGACCTCGCGCGCGTCGCGGCTCAGCCAATCGAACGGCGTACGCGCAGGCTCGAACGGCGCGTTCAGCGCGGCAAGCGCATTGCCGTTGGGATCCGGCGGCGGCATAAGGTCGAGCGCGGCCGAACCCGAGAGCACCGCCCCATCGATCAACGCGCTGTGCTTCACCAGATAAATCTGCAGCGCAAACGATCCCATCGAGTGGCCCAGCAGCGCGAGCTTCTTGCCCGGATTTTCGCGCTTGGCGATGGCGCTCAAGATCGCCATGTCGTCGACGACGGCCGCAAACCCGCCCGGACCGAAATCGCCCAACGTCTTCGCGGTCCGGCCGTGACCCCGATGATCGTTCGCATAGATCGCAATACCGGCCTCGCGCAGCGGCTGAAGCGGCTCGAGATAGCGCAGCGCATGCTCGCCCATCCCGTGCGCGATTTGCAGCACGCCTTTGACGTGGCCTGTCGCCGGCCATCGGTAGGCTGTAATCGGCGTTCCATCGGCGCTGTCGAACTGAAACATATCTTTGGTCATGCCGTGAACCCGGCCTGCTGCAGCAGTTTTGCAAACGAAAGCGCCGTGCGATCCTCGTAAAGGTTCGCGATAATCTGCACGCCGATCGGCAAACCCTCCTTTGTCTTCGCGATCGGCGCCGCCGCCGCGGGCAGGCCCGGGAACGTGGCGACGCCCGGCCAAGCAACCTGCACACCATAGGGCGTCGCCTTGCCGTCGATCTCCAGCGTGCGCTCCGCCCAGACCGGATTGTCGTCATGCGGGAATGCGGGGACACCGAAGGCCGGCGTCAACACGACGTCGATGTCCTTGAAGAGAGCGGCCCACGCGCGCTGCGTACGCGCCTGTTCGTCGAGCAAGCCCATCCAGGTGTGCGCGTCGATGGGCGTCGCGCCCGGCGCGCCGCGCGTCGTGATCGCGGTCAGCATCTGAACGTAAGTTGCAAGCGTCTGCGCCAGGTCGGGAACATCGGCCTCGCTCATCACATGCGCGCCCGCCTCTTCCAATTTGTTCGCAAGTCCGTTCAACGCGTCGCGCACGCTGGATGCGGTTGCGCAAACCGGATGCCGATCGATCACGAGCACGCGGTAATCCTTCAACGACGCATGCCGCGGCGCGGGCAGGTCGAGCTTCAGCCCGACGCCAGGCAGCGGTCCCGCGATGACGTCGAGCGCGATCTCCAAATCTTCAGCCGTTCGCGCCATCGGACCGACAACGGCGAGTTCCACCGGCGCACCGTCCGTGCCCGGAAAACCATGCCCCTTCAGCGGCACGACGCCATAGGTCGGCTTCAACCCGAACACGCCGCACATATGCGCCGGCACCCGGATCGACCCGCCGATGTCGGAGCCCATCTCAAGCGGCACCATCCGGGCGGCCAGCGCTGCCGCCGAACCACCGGACGAACCGCCCGGCGAGCGGGCATGATCGTGCGGGTTCACGGTCCGCCCATAGATCGGGTTCACCGCCTGCCAATCGGCAAGCGCGACCGGCGCATTCGTCTTGCCCAAGATGACGGCGCCCGCGCGCTTCAACCGCTGCACCGGCACGCTGTCTTGCGTCACGGCCAAGTCCTTGAAGACCGGCATCCCCCACGTCGACGGCAGGCCCGCAACGTCGTTCGATTCCTTCACCGTCATAGCCACACCCATCAGGGCCCCGCGCTCGCCCTTCGCCCGCGCCTGATCCACGCGCTTGGCCTGCGCCCGGGCACGCTCGAAGTCGCGCACAACGACCGCGTTGATTTCGCTGTCCGTCTTTTCGATGCGCGCGATCGCCGCGTCGCAAACCTCCAAGGCCGAAATACTGCCGCTGTTGACGGCGCGCGCGGTCTCCGCGGCGCTCGCGGTGGCGAGGTCGAGTGTGGGCTGCGTCATGGGTGCTTCCGGGGTCGGGTGGGGTGCGTTTCGCCGACCATACAGCGCCGCCCGCCGCTGGCAAAAGCCGAATCCCTCGACCGCCCCCCACGAAACCAGTATATCCCCGTCAACAAAACAACCGGACTTGGCCGCATGGCAAAAGACGAGAAAAACGACATCGCCACCTTGAGTTTCGAGCAGGCCCTGGCCCAGCTGGAACAGATCGTCCAACAGCTGGAGAAGGGCCAGGTCGGCCTCGAGGATTCGATCACGACTTACGAACGCGGCACGGCGCTCAAAGCCCACTGCGAGGCGAAGCTGAAAGACGCCGAAGCCCGTATCGAAAAGATCGTCATAACCCCCGCCGGCCCCACAACCGCGCCGTTCGACAAATAACGATGGCCCTGACCCCGATCGAGCCCGCGCTCCACGAAGCGGCGGTCTTCATGGAAGAGATGCTGAACGAGCTTCTGCCTGAGCCTATGGGGCCCCAGGCGCGCATGGTCGAGGCGATGCGCTACGCAACGGTCCAGGGCGGCAAGCGCGTGCGCGCGTTTCTGGTGCTGCAATCGGGCCGCCAATTCGGTGTCGACCGCCGCGCGCTCGCCCGCGCCGCCGCGGCCGTCGAGTGCGTGCACGCCTATTCGCTCGCCCACGACGACCTGCCCGCGATGGACAACGACGACATGCGCCGCGGCAAGCCCTCGACGCACAAGCAGTTCGGCGAAGCGACCGCAATCCTCGCCGGCGACGCGCTGCTCACCCACGCCTTCGCGCTGCTGGCGGCGCCTGAGACCCACACCGACCCG
>JANNEL010000582.1:0-1953 GCA_031378595.1 Alphaproteobacteria bacterium | reverse complement strand
GTTCGATGGTTTCAACGCGTCGAACGACGGTGTGCTTGTGCTCGCGGCCACGAACGTGCCGTGGGCGGTCGATCCGGCGTTCCGGCGCAATGGCCGATTCGACCGCACGCTATTCGTGCCTCCGCCGGACCGTCCGGCGCGCAAAGCGATTCTGGACATCGAACTCAAGGATCGTCCCCAAACCGGCGACATCGACACGAATGCGGTTGCAGAGCGCACCAGCGGCTATTCTGGTGCCGACCTCGCAAACATCGTCGAAACGGCGGTTGACCTTGCGATCGAGGACAGCATCGACCACGACCGGGTCACGCCGATCAGCGCGAAGCACCTTATGACGGCGTTGAAGGAGGTAAAACCCACGACGCTTGAGTGGCTCTCGCAAGCGCGCAACTATGCGAAGTTCGCGAACGAGGGCGGGCTTTACGACGACGTGGTGGCGTTTCTCGACAAATTCACGCGTTAGGCCTTCGATGCAAAGGATGCATGTTCAGCAGCACCTGCTGGCGGCTCAGGCGTTGATCCAAGCGCGGAATTTGCAAGGTGCAATAGCGCGCTGCCGAGACGCGCTTGCGCTTGAACCGGACAACGCACAGGCGTTTGCCCTGATCGGTGCGTGTCAGCTTGAGTTGGGGCTGACGAAGGAAGCAAGGAAGACGGCCGAAGAGGGTCTGGCGGCAGCGCCGGACTTCGTGCCACTTCACCGCGTCCTCGGTCTTGCCGCCGCCGCGCGGAACGAATTTGGTCTTGCGAACCACCACCTGCGCGAAGCTGTGAGGCTAAATCCAACGGACGCAAATTCGCATGTGACGCTCGCGCAGTTCTTGTCGCGTGATGGAACTCGCGAGGAGTCCATCAAGTCGCTAGAGAGGGCGCTCTCATTGGCGCCGGACAACGTAAACGTCTTGTCGATGATTGCGGCGACCAACCTCAATCTCAATCGGCTTGATCAGGCGGAGCGTTTCGCCCGTCGCGCGTATGAGTTGGCGCCATGCAATCCCAATGTGCTCGTGACCAATGGGGTGCTGGAGTTGCGTCGCGGTCGCGTCGAGAGTGCCGAGGAATTTGCATACCTTGCCGCAGGGGTCGGAGCGCTGACGCAGCCCACGCTGGAGCTCTTCGCTGCGGCGCAAATGGCGCGGAGCGTGTGGCTCAGACCATTGTGGGTTGCGGTGCAGGGCCTACAGAGAATTGGGGCGATGGGGCGTGTCGCGCTGCTCTACGCTCTTACAGTCGCTGCGCCTCTTGGATTTATTCTTCCTCCGGCGCCGTTCAATCTCATTGCCGGCTGGACAGCGCTCGGCGGCTATTGCTTGGTTGTTTTATGCCTTTTCGGCTCTTCGTTCATTATTCGACGGATGGTCGCGCTTCGCAGCCGGGCTGCGCGAATTAAGAGAGAGTTCTGAGCAATGGATCGTGCAAGTGCGGTTAACAACATGGCTGCGGCACGCGCGTTAGCTGCCGCAGGTAATCTCGACGGTGCGATTTCGAAGCTGCAAGCGACTTTACGGGAAGCGCCTGATGACCCCGGCTCGCTAACATTGCTCGCGGCCTATCAGTTGCAGCGTGGGCAAACTGCTGAAGCCGAGACGACAGCACACGCTGCGTTGCGTTCCGATCCCTCGTCCGCGTTTGCGCATCGCGTCTTGGGTCTGGCCCACCAAACCCGCAAGCGCTACGACGACGCTGAGGCGAACTTCCGAAAGGCAGTCGCGATCGATCCGGATGAACCGTATCATCGTTTTCACCTTGCGCGTCTGTTGACCGTCAGGAATGAGCGGGATGAGGCGGAGGCGGAGTATCGCGCGGCGATCGCGCTAGCGCCGGGTGACGGTACGCTGCTTGCAGGTTATGCAGACTTGCTTGCCACGCGAGGGCAACTCGACGAAGCGGAGGCGCTTGCCGATCAAGCACTGCGCGCGGAACCCGACGACAATGACGTGTTGGTGACTAGGG
>JANNEL010000547.1:0-4309 GCA_031378595.1 Alphaproteobacteria bacterium | reverse complement strand
GACATGACGAAGGAAACCGGCGTGATGTTCAACCCGCTCACCGGCGGGTGGATGCTCGCGAGCGACACGGACGTGAACTATATGGTGGTGGCAACGAAGGGTTAGCGCGACAGGTGCTCTGTCAGAAACTGCGCCGCCAGTTCGGCGGCGCGTTCGGCGCGCGGCGGGCCGTAAATGTCGAAGTGGTCGCCGTCGAGTTCGGCGAGGGTCGCGTTCGGGTGCGTTTTTGCGAAGGCTTGTGCGGCAGCGAACGGGGCGAAGCGATCGCCGCGCACGGCGATGAGCAAAACCGGGGCTTTGATGCCGGCAGCTTGGACGGCGGGATTGTAGTCGTCGAACGTGAAGATCGAGTGGGCGACGACTTCGTTGCGGTAGGTGGAGCTTGGCGGCGTGCCGCGCTCGCCCGCTTCGTAGGCGCGGTCGTCGACGATCATGCCGAAGCCGTCGCTGCGCGCGATGGCGGGGATCGTCCATTCGCCGGTGCCTATGGCTTCGCTGGCGAGGCTGCCCCAGCCGGTGAACAGCAGGCGGATCACCCAGAAGACGCCCGGGAACGCCGCTTCGCCCTCCATGTTCGAATCGATCTGCGGAACTTGGGCGATGACGACGCGCACGTTGCCGTCTTTTGCGCCGGTCACGAGCGCCAATCCGCCGCCCAGCGACGTGCCCCAGAGGCCCACGCGCGTGCCGTCGATTTGCGGGAGCGACCGTGCGAACGCGAGCGCTGCGCGCCAGTCTTCGAGATGCTTCCACGGGTCGACGAGTTGGCGCGGTGCGCCGCCGCTTGCGCCGAAGCTGCGGTAGTCGAAGACGAGAGCGGCGATCCCCGTGCGCGCGAAGTGTTCGGCGAAGGCCGGGAGCGTGACGTCGCGGGTGCCGGCGAAGCCGTGCGCCATCACGACGACCGGCGGCTTCGCTTCGCCGGGTGGCAAATAGAGCCAGGCCGCGCATTGCGTCGCGCCGCAGGGAAAGCGCAGGTCTTGGCGTTCGATGTTGCCCGCCAGCGTCACAGCAGGTTGAACCGGCATCGCGTCTATGGCCGCGGGTTCGCTGCAGGCGGCCAGAGAAAGGCCGAGAATAAGGGTTAGAAATGCGCGCTTCATGGCCGTCATTTGATGCTTGTTCCGCGGGGCGTAAACTCGCTTATCGCATAGGGGATGATAGCATGGGCAACGTGTTGACCGACTTGCGGAAATCGCCGCGCCAGAAGCGGGCCGCGATAACGTTCGAGGCGATTGTCGAGGCGGCGGCTCACATTTTGCGGGACCAGGGTGCTGAGGCGTTGACGACGAATGCGGTCGCTGCGCGTGCCGGCGTGAGCATCGGTTCGCTCTATCAGTACTTTCCGAACAAGCAGGCGATCGTGCGCGCGTTGATCGCGCGCGAACTTCGTTTGGCGGAAGCAATCCGGCCCGCCGTGATCGACAGCGATGCGCTGGCCGCGGAGATCGTGCGCGCGATCGTCGATTGGCACTTCGATTTCCGCGGGCGCGATCCGGTGCTTACGTTGCGGCTGGCCGCGCTCGCGCGCGAGACGTTGCCCGAGGACGAGCGGCTACGCATCGCTGCGCTTAGGCGCGAACGCGTGGCGCGGACGGTCGACAAGCTGACCGGCGGCACTACGCGCGATCATGCTGCGTTCATTGTGGATGTGTGTGTCAACGCGATCGGCGATGAAACGATGAAGCGGCATCCGACCGAGTTGAAGTCCCCTCATCTCCGCGCAGAAGTTGTTGCGCTGTTGACGGGCTATTTGCACAGTTAGGGGTTTTTCTTCGGCGCGATCATTGCGCCTGCTATCGCCTTCGCCATCAGACTGTAGTCTGCTTGGTGCGCGGTACGAGACGCTTCTTGCCAAATGTCGCGCTTCAGCT
The DNA here is from genome assembly GCA_031378595.1 of Alphaproteobacteria bacterium. Classification (GTDB taxonomy): domain Bacteria; phylum Pseudomonadota; class Alphaproteobacteria; order Micropepsales; family Micropepsaceae; genus SZUA-430. The sequence continues at coordinate 2,435 of JANNEL010000547.1, read as the reverse complement.
TGGTCAGATCAACGTCGTGACCGGCACGTCGCGCAAGCTGCTTCAGGTATTGCAGCTGCGTGCGGCCGTTGCCTTCGCGGAACGGATGAACGTAATTCAGGTCGCCGATAATCGACGCGACCTCTTGGGCAAAAATGCTGCGCGCGAGGCCGCTCAAGAATTTTCGCTGAATGAGGCGAGAATGGATGTTCGCGATGCCCGTTTCCAAATATCCGACAAGCTGAAACTTATGGCCACCCTTCGCCAGCTCAACCGTGCGAAATTCGCCCGCCCACTCGTACATGTCCTGAAATAGGTGTTTGTGGATTGCTTTGATATGTGGGGCATCGAACTGGCCGACCGGTACGCCCACTCTTATGCGGCGCGCCACGAAGACGCGCTCGATCGTGTCAATTTCTGAAACGTCCTTTATTCCCAAGCGATTCCGGAGGGCATTCGGCGCATCTGGATAGACGTACGGGTCTTCCGTGCTCACTCGGCCGCGATGTCCGACAACCTCTTCTTCGCGCGCGCGAGAAGAAAGTCACCAATCTTTTCATCGCTCCAACCCTCGCGTTCGAAGCGCTCGAACATAGCAATCTCTTCCGGCGTCAGCGGGTTGCCTTCGATCTCTTGCAACGCACAGGCTTCGCGAAATCGGTGCGCGCGCTCGGCAGCCTCTTGTTTCAGGTCTTTACTCATAGCTTCATCATATCACGAATCCGCCCGCGGGAGCGAGGGGAGCGGGGCCACTGGAATGCCTTCTTCGATCAAGTCGCGCGCGTCGGCGAGCGTCGCTTCGCCGTAGATTTGGCGTTCCTTGGCGTCGCCGTGGTGGATCGCGCGGGCTTCGTCGGGGAATTTCTCACCGACATACTCTGCGTTCTTCTCGACCTCTTTGCGGACGTTCGTGACCCACTCGCGCATAGCCCGCGCCTTCGATGCGGCTTCGGCGAGTTCGCCTTTCTTTGAGACTGCCGGCGCCATCGGCGCCTTCATGATCTTCTTCGAATTGCAGGTCGGGCAGACAAGCAGACCCTTCTTCGCCTGCGCGTCATACGCGGCGCTGTCGCGAAACCAGCCTTCGAAATCGTGGTCCTTGGGGCAGACCAGCTGATAGCGGATCATGACGTGACGCCTAACTCCTGCACGAGCCGCATAAGATGACGGCCAAGGTTGGCTTCGGCAAGACCAGCTCCATGCGACGCTGCGGACGTTAAGGAAGGGTAAATCGGCCGGTCTCGCACAACTGCTGTCACTTACGCGGGGCCTCACGTTACCGCTTTGCGCGATTTGAATTCGGGTGTGTCCCATTCGCGTCCGGTCATCACCTCGTCGATGATCCGTACGGCGTCGAAGGCGTCCACGAAACGCGTGGTCAGCGGCGAGAAGCCGAACCGCACGATGTCGGGTGCTCGAAAGTCGCCGATCACGGCTTTGGCGATGAGCGCTTGCATGATCGCGTAGCCTTCGGCGTGCGCGAGCGAGACGACGGCAGCGCGCTCTCGTGCGGTGCGTGGGCTTGCGAGCGTGAAACCGTGGCGCATCAAGCGATCGTCGGCGAGCGATACGAAGAGGCTCGTCAGCGCTTCCACTTTGGTCCGCACCACTTGCATGTCGATGCCGTCGAATTCGTCGAGCGCTGCATCGAGCGCGGTCAGCGACAGGATCGGCGGCGTACCGGTGAGGAGCTTGTCCATGCCTTTCGCTTGTTCGTAATCGGCGGCAAACGCGAACGGGTCGATATGACCGAGCCAGCCGGTCAGCGGGTGGTCGAACGCGTCGTGGTGGCGCTTTGCGACGAAGACGTACGCGGGCGCGCCCGGGCCTCCGTTCAGGTACTTGTAGCCGCAGCCGACTGCGAAGTCGGCGCCGCACTCGCCAAGTTCGAGCGGCAAGACGCCGGCGCTGTGCGAGAGGTCCCAGACTATGAGCGCGCCCTTTGCGTGTGCCGCTTCGGTGATTGCGCGCATGTCGTGGATGAAGCCGGACTTGTAGTTCACGTGGGTGAGCGACACGACGGCGGTCTCTGTGTCGATCGCGCCGGTTAGATCGCGCGCGTCCACGCGTTTGAAGTCGGTGCCGGTCAGATTCGCGATGCCGCTTGCGATGTAGGCGTCGGTCGGGAAGTCGCCGTGCACCCCCAGGATCGTCTTGCGGCCTGGCCGCATGCGCAGGCCCGCCGCCAGAACCTTGAAGAGATCGACCGAAGTCGAGTCGGTGACAATGACTTCGTCGGGTGCTGCGCCAATGAGTTTTGCGATCTTGGCGCCTGCGCGCTGTGGCGCGGTGTACCAGCCGGCGGTGTTCCAGGAGCGGATCAAGCCCCTGCCCCATTCCTCCTCGATCGCGTCGCGCAGACGAGGCGCGACGCTCTTCGGCAAGCAACCGAGTGAGTTGCCGTCGAGATAGACGATGCCGTCGGGGATCGCGAAGCGGTCGCGCGCGTGGGCCAG
>JANNEL010000532.1:0-1755 GCA_031378595.1 Alphaproteobacteria bacterium | reverse complement strand
ACTCATCGTCGCCGAGGTCGATGAGCAAGTGCGGCGCGCCTGACGCAGGGTTGAGCAAACCCCGTGCCCCGGGCACTGGCACGTTCGACGCGACTTTCAAGCCGTGGTCCATCAGCACGATCTGCGCCTCGGCGCACAGCGTGCCGCCGCAGAAGAGGCCGCGGATGCCGCCTCTTGCCTTTACTTTTATTTTTCCTGAACTCGAAAAACCTGCCGCGGCTTCCAAGGTGCGCACGGCCTCATCCTTTGCCCCCAGCAAGCAGAGCGTTACCGGTTTCCTGCAGCGCATTGCGCGCGCCTTTATTTTCTTCGTCACCGACGGCGCGGGCGGCTTGGAGATGACGATGATGCTTTTCGTGGCGGGGTCGGCCTCGAGCGCATCCATCGCCGCAAGCGTCATGCGGCCGCCCACCGCCTGGCTCAAGTCCCGTCCACCGACCCCGATTCCATGAGAGACCCCGCGCCCGAGGCGCGCGAGAAGCGACGATACCTCCTGCAATCCGGTGCCCGATGCCGAAACGATGCCGACGTCGCCGCGTGGCACCGCATTGGCGAAGGCGATCGGCACGCCGCCGATGAGCGCGGTGCCGCAGTCGGGCCCCATCATGAGCAGGCCGAGCCGCGCCGCAAGCTCTTTCAGCGCGACTTCCGCCGCCAGCGGCACGTTGTCCGAGAACACCATCACATTCAAGCCGCCCTGCAGCGCGCGCCGCGCCTCGGCCGCCGCGAACTCGCCGGGAACGGAGATCAGCGCCAGATTGGCTCCAGTCAGGGCGGTCAACGCGGATGCGAACGTGGAGTGGCTATCGCCCGATTCGCTTTTCGTTGTGCCGGAAGTCAGGAGCTTTTCAGCAAGGAGCAGGCCCTCCGCGGCATTTTTCCCCTTGACCGCGATGATGAGGTCGTCGGGCCGGGCGCTCGCGCCCTCCTTCGACAGCAGGCCGGATTCCTTAAGCAGGGCCTTGTTCGACGGCGTGCCGATCATGAGCGAAGCGCGCAGCACGCCCGGCGTGCTTTCCAATTCCCGCGCGACGCGCATCAGCGCCACGGAGTCCGCATAGAAACCGCGCTTCACAGTGTTGAATACCTTCATTCTCGATAGCCCAGCGACTTTGCAAGCGCGGCCAAGGCCTGGTCGAAGCAGGCAAGCGGCGCGCGCGCCACGCCGGCGCCCACCTGGCCGACGCCCGGCTTGCGGTGCGCGATGCCGGTGTTGATCGCAGGCTGGAGCGCGCTGGCTGCGACTTTGCGCACGTCGATGCCTGCGGGCACGCCCTGGCCATCGAGCATCGGGATCGCCCACTTCGGATTCCTGCCCTGCGTCAGTTCGCCCATCGCGCGTGTGAACGCCAGCGCGTCGCTCGCGCGGCCCGCGCCGACGAAGCCCATCACCGCCGGCGCGCTCGCCATGGCGAAGGCGCCCAGGCCGATGGTTTCCATGATCGCCGAATCGCCCATGTCCGGATTCGCATCTTTCTCGCGGTAGCCGGGGAAATACAGGCCGCGCGGCATTTCCACCGGCGCGGTGAACCATGCGTCCCCGGTGCCGGATACGCGCACGCCGAAATCGGTGCCGTTGCGGCACATCGCCGACACCAGGCTGCAGGCCTCGATGCCGTTGTGCGGGCCACTGAGCGGATCCATGATGGACTTGCCCATGGCCATGCCGATATTCAGGAAGAACTGCTCGTTGCCCGCGATGAACGCCAGGCTGCGCGCCAGCATCTCCGAGTCTCCGGCCGCGCGCGCGAAATG
>JANNEL010000593.1:0-2445 GCA_031378595.1 Alphaproteobacteria bacterium | reverse complement strand
ACGATCGGGCAGCCGGCGGCAAGCGCCGGGCCGCATTTCCTCGTGATCATCGCGTTCGGGAAGTTCCACGGCGTGATCGCGGCGACGACACCGATGGGCTGCTTCAAAACGATGATGCGCCGGCCGTGCTGCGTCGGCGGGATAACATCCCCGTAGATTCGTTTGCCCTCCTCCGCGAACCATTCGATGAACGAGGCGCCATACGCCACTTCGCCACGCGACTCGGCGATGGGTTTGCCCTGCTCGCATGTCATGATGACGGCCAAGTCCTCTTGGTTCGCCATCATCAGGTCGAACCATTTACGTAAGACTTGCGCGCGTTCCTTTGCCGTCTTCGCAGCCCACGCCGGCCACGCCGCGTTCGCCGCTTCGATTGCGCGGCGCGTTTCGGCTTCCAGCATGTCAGGCAGGCGCGCGAGTACGACGCCGTTTGCCGGGTTCGTCACTTCAAACGTTTCACCTGAATCAGCGCTCGCCCATTCGCCGTCGATGTAGGCCTTATCGCGTAGAAGTTGCGGATCTTTCAGGCGCATTGGCGGTTCTCCCGAGGGCATTCGTGAACGGTCTTTTAGACCCTTCCACCTGCCTTGCGGAAGGTGGGGGCGGCGTGCAAGTTGCGCGCTCTTTTCCGGCACTTTCTAGGATCAGTTTATGCGCCTCTTGGGCATTGTGGTCATGAGTTCTCTGCTCACCTTCGTTTCGGCCTGCGCGACGATCGACGGTATGAACCCGTTCGGTTCGTCGAAGACCGGCGTCACGGCCGCAACCGCGACGTCGACGACGCCCGGCCTCGCGATTGACCGCAAGACCGGCTATCCGCCCTACGCGATGATGAAGGGAACCGTGCTGATCGCGCCGCACGGCGGCAAGCGCACGGACTATTATTTCTGGCTGAACGAGAAGAACACCGAGAACGTCGTCCGGTATCTGGAAGAAGAAAACAAATACGCGGCCGAGGTGTTGCAGCCGACGGCGGACCTGCAGTAGACGCTGCGTGAGGAGATGCGCGCGCGCGCGGGGGCGGTGCAGGGGACGCCACCGTTCAAGGACGGCGGCTATTGGTATTACGAGCGCTATGCGGCCGGAGCGGATTATCCCGTGATCGCGCGGCGCAAGGGTTCGATGGAGGCGCCGGAGGAGATCCTGCTCGACGGGCAGCTGGAAGGGCCGCGCCGGCAGCAGTTCAAGGTGAACAATTACGGCGCATCGCCGGATGGGAACATCTTCGCCTATGCGGTCGACTACGCAGGCGACCGTTGGCACAATATTATTCTGCGCGACATGCGCACCGGCACGACCTTGCCGGACAAGATCGAGTACGCGGCCTCCGACTTTGCGTTCGCGAGCGACAACAAGACGTTTTTCTACCTGAAGCTCCAGGCGGGGACGGCGCGCGCGTACAAGCTGATGCGCCATGTCGTCGGTACGGATGCGAAGATCGACAAGGCGGTCTTTGAGGAGAAGGATCAGCAGTTCGAGATGGGGCTGAAGGCGTCCAAGGGCGGGCGCGTGCTGCTCTTGACCAGCGATCAGACGAACACTTCCGAAGTGCGGATGCTCGACGCCGCGAAGCCCGAAGGCACGTGGACGGTGATCAAGCCGCGCACGAAAGGCGTGCGTTACTACGCAGAAGAGACCGGCGGCACGCTCTACATCCGCACGAACTTGCAGGCACCCGATTTTCGCATCGTCAAAGCCGCGTTGGCGACACCGTCGCAGTGGAGCGAAGTGGTGCCTACGCAATCCGGCGTCTTCATCGAGGCGTTCGATGTCGTGGCGGGCTCAGTCGCGCTCGACGAATATGCGAAGGGCGGGCCGCGCATCAGGCTTGTCGATCTGAAGACGGGGAACGAGAAATATGTTCCGGGGGACGCAGCGGCCGGCCATATCGCGTTCGCCGATACATTCAACTTCCCGGGGCTTCGTAACATCGACGATAAGGCGACGAGCCTGCGCTACGGGTTTTCGTCGCCCGTGAATCCGGACACGATCTACGACTACGACATCGCGACCGGCACGAAGAAGGTGGTGCAGAAGCTTTCCGTGCCCGGCTTCAATCCGGCCGCTTATGCGATCGAGCGCGTGATGGCGCCGGCGAGCGACGGCAAGCAGATTCCGATCACGCTTGCCTACCGGCGCGACAAGTTCGAGCGGGGCAAGAATCCCGTGCTTGTCTACGGCTACGGCTCTTATGGTTCCAGCAATGAACCGGTGTTCAAGGCGCGCTGGCCGAGCATGATCGACCGCGGCTTTGTGGTTGCTTACGCGCATGTGCGCGGCGGCCATGAGTTCGGCGAGGCGTGGTATCAAGACGGGAAGCTGCGCAACAAGAAGAACACGTTCACGGACTTCATCGCGGCGACCGAATATCTGGGCGAGGAAGTCGGCGATCCGAAGCGGATGTTCGCGATGGGGCGTAGTGCAGGCGGGCTGCTGATGGGTGCG
>JANNEL010000492.1:0-9606 GCA_031378595.1 Alphaproteobacteria bacterium | reverse complement strand
GTTGATTTCAACCTCGGTCTCTGCAGCCTGCGCTGCCGTCGCGAGGGCTGCAGCGGCGAGAGCCGCAAGCGCGATTTCTTTGAACATAGCCATCACTCCTGTGTTTAGGCGCCGCCGTTAGCAGGGGCATCGTGTGAGCGTGACGGATCGTTTCGCCAAAAGACGTAGGACAGCACCACGGCGACGATGGCCGTGAGGACGATCGACGCCGTTAATACGGTCATCGCTGTGGTCGCGTTCGTTAGCGGCCATGCCACGAGTGCCGCAAGACCGGAGACGACGAAGAGGCGGCCCGCCCAACGGTGCGTATGTTCCCACGAATACTCGCTGGACATCGACCACGGCGTCCGCACGCCACCGAACCAGTTCGACCGCGTTTTCCCGAGGTAGTTGCCGAGCACGATCATCGTGAGCGCGAGCGCGGGAAGGAGGTAGTCGATCATCACGAAGGTTCGGCCCATCGCACTCAAGACCAAGAGGCCGTGGAGGTAGGCGAGCAGCGCAACTACGGCGACGGCAACCACATTCCAGAACTTGGCGCTCGCCTCGATGTTGGCGCGGCGGGGATCGATGTGCGGCAAGTACCACAGCAATGCGGTGATAAAAGCTGCCGTAACCGGCATCACGAGCAGCAATTCGAGCTTGGAGTCGAAGCGATGCGGTTCGCCGTTCAGGCCCCACTGTACCGGAAATTGCCCTCCGTCGGGAACGAACTGCCAGGCCCAAGCCGAGAGCGCTGCCATGGCTACGACAACGATGGAATTGATGATCAGTAACGGTCGCATGTTCATTGGCTATTTCTCCTTCCCCTTCAAACCCGCGAGCGACGCGAACGCCGCCAGCGCCTCTTCCATTACCGACATGTTGAGCCGGTAGATGATCGTCGTGCCTTGGCGCTCCGTCGAAACGAGGTCCGCCGTTTTGAGCACCGTGAAATGGCCCGAGAGCGTGGGCTTTGCGATCGTGAAGTGCGCTGCCAGTTCGCCCGCCGACATGGCCCGCTTGCGCAGTAACTTCAAAATCTCCCGCCGCACGGGATGGGCCAATGCTTCGAAAACTTCGTTCATATTTTGTTATTTAGGCAATGACCGAAATAATGTCAAGGCCTAGGTTTTCGCAAGGCTTTGCGCGCTTAGGGTTGCGCGTCGTCGTAGCCTTCGACGATGAGGAAGTCGCCTTGCGAATGCGGGGTACGATGGGGAATAGCGGCTTGATACTCGGGCGAATACCAGCAATCGACAGCGGCCTGATAGTTCGGAAATTCCAGGACGACGTTGCGTGCGCGGTGGCCGCCTTCGGGACATTCGAAGCGACCGCCTCGAACGAGGAACTTCGCGCCGTATTTCTTCAACGCGGCCGCGTTCGCCGCGATGTAGGCCTTATAGCCCTCAGGGTCGTGAACGTCGACGCGCGCGATCCAATAGGCTTTTGACATTGGCTTCTCCATCACTGGACCGGGCGGGACATGAACAAGCGACGCGACATGTCGAGGCCGTCATCTGCCTGGTCCTGCCAGCTCTGCGCATGGCCCGGACCTGCCTGATCGCGCGGAAACTCTTTGAACCCGAGCTTCGCGTAGTAGGGCCCGTTCCATGGGACGTCGCGAAACGTCGTCAGTGTGATTGCCGGGAACCGGCCGCGGACATCCTGCGCCAAGCGGTCGATCAATTGCACGCCCACGCGATGACCGGCGTGGGCCGTGTGCACGGCGACCTCTTCGATATAGGCCATGCCGTCTTTGGCCGACCAGATGAGAAAGCCTGCGATCGCGCACGTATCGTCGTGCGCCACCAAAAGCTGGCCGGCTGCTGCGCGGTCTTCGAAGATGGTTTTGGGCGTGGGCTCATGGTCTGCGATATCGGCCATGCCGACGTCGCGAAAGCGAGCGCCGGCAGCCAGCTCGACTAATTGGAGTTGAGCGGCCTGCGCAGGCAGGCCGCGCTCAATCCGATAGGCCACTATTTCGGCCGGAACGACATCCGGTGAATCCACCACTCGCCGCGCGGTCCGCGGATCCAGGTCGCTTCGAACTTGCCGGTGTTCGTTGCCGTCTTGCCGTTCGGCAGCTGTGCCGACTGCGTGAACTCACCCGTGTGGATGACAGCGGGGCCGTTGTAGGTGATGAATTCGGTCTTCATTCCAAACGAGAGCACGCGTACGCCGGTGTTCGCTTCAAGTGCGGTGCGAATGGCGTCGCGGCCGCGTAGCGGACCGCTTTGGCGTTCCCACACGCCGTCGGGCGAATAGGCGCCTGCGATTGCGGACGCGTCCTGCGCCGCCATCAATGACGCAAAGCGCTGCGACGCGGCTTCGACTTGGCGTTCGGTCGCGGGCCCATAGGTGACGGGCGTTGGTTGATAGGGCTTATCCAGCAACATTTGCTCGCAAGCGGCGAGCGACAACGCGACGAGCAGAACAACGATACGATTCATTAGTGTACGACCTCAAACAGCCCAGCTGCGCCCATGCCGCCGCCGATGCACATTGTGACAACTACGTTCTTGGCTTTGCGGCGGCGTCCTTCGATCAGCGCGTGGCCGGCGAGACGGGCGCCGGTCATGCCGAAGGGGTGGCCGATCGAGATCGAACCGCCGTTGACGTTTAACTTCTCGTGCGGGATATCGAGGCGATCCATGCAGTAGATCACTTGGCTGGCAAATGCCTCGTTCAGTTCCCACAAATCGATATCGTTGACCTTCAGGCCATGGCGCTGCAGCAAGCGCGGCACGGCGAAGACGGGACCGATGCCCATTTCGTCCGGCTCGCACCCGGCGACGGCGAAACCCTTGAAGATGCCGAGCGGCTTCAGATTCCGTTTCGCCGCTTCCTTGGCTTCCATAAGCACGGCGGCGGAGGCGCCGTCCGAGAGTTGGCTGGCGTTGCCCGCCGTGACGAATTTGTCGCCGCCCTTTACGGGCTTTAGCGAGGCCAAAGCCTCATACGTCGTGTCGGGGCGATTGCATTCGTCTTTCGTCACCGTATAGGGCACGTTCTTCGTTTCGCCGGTCTCTTTGTTCACCGTCGTCATGACCGTTTCCATCGGCACGATTTCGTCGGCGAATTTGTTCGCTTGTTGCGCCGCGGCTGTCCGTTTTTGGCTTTCGTAGGAGAAGCGGTCTTGGCGTTCGCGGCTGATGTTGTAACGCGCGGCAACGATGTCGGCGGTGTCGATCATCGGCATCCAGAGTGCCGGATACGTCTGCATCAGCTTTTCTTCGGTGATGCGATTGACGTTCAGCGTGCCTTGCACGAGCGAGATCGACTCGACCCCCGCGCCGATCACGATCGGAACGCCTTCGTTGACGATGCGGCCGGCGGCAACCGCGATCGACTGCAGGCCCGAGGAGCAGAAGCGGTTGATCGTCGTGCCCGATGTCGTCACCGGGCAGCCGGCCCAAATCGCGGCGAGACGGCCTACGTTCTGACCGGTGGCCCCCTCGGGCAGGCCGCAGCCCATGATCACGTCTTCGACATCGCCCGGATCGATCTTCGCGCGCTCGATCGCGTGCTTCACCGCGTGTCCGGCCATCGCAGCACCATGCGTGTTGTTGAAGCCGCCGCGATATGATTTCGCCAAACCCGTCCGGGCCGTCGATACGACCACCGCTTCACGCATGAAGAGCCTCCCAGATGCCCAATGTAAAATTGCGTTGGCCGCACGTTAGCCCCATGACGGCGCGCTTGGCGAGAGGGATTGTGCGGGGGCTGCGCCCCGGCCAGAGTGCGGCCGATTGAGGAGAGCGAGGATGGCGCGCATCGAAACCCTGAGGACACCGGACGATCGCTTTGCCGGGTTGCCCGGTTACGCGTTCGAACCGCGCTACATCGACGATCTTGCGGGCTACGAGGGTCTGCGGCTCCATTACTTGGATGAAGGCGCGCCGGGTGGTCACGTGTTCCTTTGCCTGCATGGGGAACCGACGTGGGCCTACCTTTATCGCAAGATGACGCCTGTGTTCGTAAATGCAGGCCATCGGGTGGTTGCGCCGGACTTTTTCGGGTTCGGGCGCTCTGACAAACCGGTTGAGGACGGCGCTTATACGTTCGGGTTCCATCGGACCACGTTGCTCAGGTTCATCGAGCGGCTGGACCTCAAGAACATCACACTGGTCGTGCAGGATTGGGGCGGGCTTTTGGGGCTTACCCTACCGATGGAGATGCCGTCGCGGTTTTCGCGGCTTCTCGTCATGAACACGACGCTCGCCGTTGGCGAGACGCCGGGCGCAGGCTTCGACGGCTGGAAAGCCTATGTGAAAGCCAATCCGGACTTGAAGGTCGGCGCGTTGATGAAACGCAGTACGCCCGGCTTAAGCGATGCGGAAGCGGCGGCCTACGATGCGCCGTTCCCGGACCAGCGCTACAAGGCCGGTGTGCGGCGCTTTCCGGAACTCGTCATGGTGTCTCCGGATATGGAGGGCGTCGAGGTTTCGCGACGCGCTGCGTCTTGGTGGTCGCAGGAATGGCGGGGGCAGACGTTTATGGCGGTTGGCATGAAGGACCCGGTACTCGGGCCACCGGCCATGGCCGCACTCCGCAAGACGATCCGCGGATGCCCCGCCCCGCTCGAAATCCCGGAGGGCGGGCATTTCGTGCAGGAGTGGGGTGACGAGATCGCGCTGGCGGCGCTGAAGGCGTTTGGCTAGTTCGTACCTGCGATGCCGCCGGAGGAGCCAATGTCGCGCTTGGCGGCAACGACGGTGACTGTGTAGCCGGCGATCACGTCGACAAGTTGCATCATCATGAGGATGAAGAACGTCGAGTTCATGAAGCCTTTCACGATCAGGAATTCGACCAGGAAGAAAATGAAGGCGAGCGCCGCGATCCCGTGATTGACCAGCGAGATCGTGTCGGTTCGGGTCGACTTGATGATTTCGAAGAACAAAATCACGACGCCTAGGACGATGATGAGATCACCGGGTGAGAGGTTCCACGAGTCGCCTGAGAGGCCGTGGATCGTGAATATCGTCGAGCTCAGCCAGCCCTTCAGATCGTCGCCGCCGAGGCCGGTGAGAACCATGAAGTTCAAGAACAGGATCGGCAGCGCCAGAAGCGGGACGACGTCGAGCAGGGCGTAGAAGGGCGACGGGCCGACTCTGCGGGGCATGGCTGATCCTCGTTGCGAAGCGAACCAGACTCTGACCACACGGCGGCGGGCCTGTCGACCGGGCGCGCCCGCCTCAAGCGATGCGATAGATACGCGGCAGACCGGCCAGCGTCTTGTCGACAGCGGCGAGTTCGTCTGGGTTCAGAACGGGCCGGTCGAAGAGTCTGCGGCATTGCGCGAGTTCTGCCGGACCGTCGACGTCGATGATGGCCCCGTCGATCCAATCCATCGCGCGCATGTAGGCGAGGCAAAGATCGATTGGGCTCTCGCGGCCCAGTTCGCGGGCGAGGCCGGCAATGCGTTCGGCGTCCATGCGGCTTGGGGTGCCCGCCGCATGCGCGTGCACCGTCACCCAGGGACGTTCGGCGAGCGCTTCGGCGATGGCGGGCGCACGCCAGCGGCGATCGAACGGTGCAAAGGCGATTTGAATGTGGCGAATGTCCGGGTCGTTCAATGCGGCCATCGCTTCATTCGGTTCGCGAACGCAAATTCCGATGTCGTAAATCGTGCCGTGGTCACGCAGGCGCTTGATCGTGTGCCAGACGACGCCCGCGTGAGAATTCAGGTGACGCGTGTCGTCCAACAAGAGAGCGTCGAGGCGGTCGGTGCGCAGCCGCGCGCACGAGCGGTAGATGCTGTCGATGAGCGCGCGGCGGACGGTGCCCGTGTCATGGTCGTTGATCGGCGCGATCTTCGTTGCGATGCGCACGCCCTTCATGCCCGGGAGTGCGGCTGCAATCTGCGGCTCGCTGGACGTTTCGGCCGACGCCGAGTCGATCCAGCCGACGCCGCCCGCGAGGCCCGCTCGAACGAGCTTCAACGCATCTTCGGGCGCGAGAGCGCCGAGGGCTGCAGTGCCCAAGACCAGTTCAGCGGGTAAGCGTGCGGTGTCCATCGCGAGGGAGCATCGCAGCAAATCGTATGCGGATGCTTAACTGCGGATCAGACCTTCGGCCAAATCTTCCACACCGCCGTGGCTGAGAAAATGATCCTATCGCCCGCCTTGAAATCGGCGCGCATGAAGACGATCTCGCGGGTCTTACGGACGACTTCGGGGCGGCAAGCGACGAGATCGCCGACGTTTGCGGGGCTCAGAAAGTTCGACTGCTGGCTGACGGTCACACATGGGGCGCGGTCTGTCGCGGTCCAAAGCGCGTAACCCAGCGCAGCGTCGGCGAATGTCAGAAGTGCCCCGCCGTGGGCGACGCTGGCCGCGTTCGTGTGGCGGTCGTCGACGATGAAAGCGAATTCGTGCGTGCCCTCCACCAGGCGATGGAAGTAGGGCCCGAGAAAGGCTTCGAACGGGTCGAACTGTTCCGCGTAGCCCCAACCGGGCGGCGCTGCGACCTCGCGCGCGGGCTTCAGAGGTGTGAAGTTGTAGCCTTCCACTATTCCGTTCCCACGATCTTCCAAATGCCGGTCGCGGTCAGGATGGGCTTCGCCTCGACCGTCAACGAGCATGAGATGAAGGCGATCGAACGCGTGCGGCGGGTGATCGTCGCCTGACCACGGATTCGGTCGCCGAGGCGGGCGGGGCCGATGAGGTCGCAGTTCAGCGAGATCGTCATCGCCATTTGGCCGTCCAATGCATCGCGCACGCTGCGGCCCATCACGATGTCGGCGAGCGCCATCGCCATGCCGCCGTGCAGCGCTTGACCGCCGTTCAGGTGCACGTCGCGGACGTCGAACAGGAACTCCGCTTTGTCGGGCGACTGCCAGACGGGACCGACATATTTGTTGAAGCCCGCTTCGCCGAATACGGCGGTGTAGCCCGCGGGCGCGGGCTTGGCTGCTGTCGTCATCGCTTTGTGCTTACATCGCCTTGCGGATCGGCGGCAGGTCTTCGTAGACGGGTTCGCGCTTTTCTTGCTTCGCTTTGAAGCTCTCGGCCATGTCGATGTTGGCGGAGAACATACCGGCCTGCCAGGTTGCGATGTAGTCGAGGCCGTCGGCGATCGAGTGGTCGCGGGCGTAGTTGATCATGACCTTCGAGCCGTGAACCGCGAGCGGCGACTTCGAGGCGATTTCACGGGCCAATGTCAGCACGTGGTCGAGCATCTGTTCGTGGCTGTCGAAGAGTTCGTTCACGAAGCCGAGGTCGTAAGCCTTCTTCGCGAGCAGGCGGCGGCCGGAGTAGGCGAGTTCGCGCACCAGGCCTTGCGGCAGAAGGTGGCAGAGACGCGGGAATGTGCCGACGTCGGCCGTCATCGCGAGGTTGATTTCCTGGATCACGAAGAACGCGTCCTTCGTGGCGTAGCGCATGTCGGCGCAGGTGGAGAGGTCGACGGCGCCGCCGATGCAGCCGCCTTGCACCGCCAGCAGCACCGGCATGCGGGCTTCGTCGAGGCAGGAGAACGAACGTTGCAGACGCGCCGCTTCGCCGCGCAGGCCAAGACGCGCGCGGGCGGGTTCGCGCGCGCTGCCGCCGACGCCCTGCCCGTCTGTAAACACCGACAATTCCATTCCAGCTGAGAAGTGCTTGCCGGTCGAGGAGATGACGATCGCGCGGGCCGAGGCCTCTTCGTTGATTTTGTTCACGATGTCGGGGAGTTCGTTCCAGAACGCACGGTTCATCGTGTTGAACGCGTCTGGGCGCTTCAGCTGAATGTGCGCGACCTTGTCCTTGGTCTCGACGTTGAAGCAGGTGTAGGTCATGGGGCGCGATCCTTCATGCGATTTGAATGACAATGTGCCGTTCATAGCACGCAGGTCAGCGCGCCCCAATTGCCGCAGATTGCTGCGGCTGGACACGCCAAGGCCTATTCCTTATAACCCCGGGCCTTCGCGCCTGCCGGTTCGGTTTGGCGATGATCAGCCTGGGTAGCTCAGTTGGTAGAGCAGCGGACTGAAAATCCGCGTGTCGCTGGTTCGATTCCGGCCCCAGGCACCACCCTTCGCCTCCGGCTTCGGGTCGTTCCTGCCCGGAGCACTTGAATCATCCCTCAAGCAGCCATTCGATCCATGCGCCGTGCGGATGCGCGTTTGCAATCTTCTTCGTTTCGCCGCCGGGCCATAGCGTCAGCCGGACTTCGGGGAGTTGGTCGGCGGCGTATTGTTCGAGGCTGAGCCAAGCAAGGGGCGCGTTGGATGTTGCGCGTTCGCCGTTCGATTTGAGCAACGCTTCAATTCTGTGGCGCGTTTCTCTTGCGATGTATTGCCGGACGATCGTGTGCGCGACCACGGTGGCGGCACCCGGCACCTGTGCTGCCAGTTGGCGTTCGAGCCAATCGCCCGCGTCGGCTTTTTCGAGCGGCGGTTTTTCGCGTTGCGCCAATGCGATTGCGGATTCGACGCGCGCGAGGCGGGCTTTCTGTTCCGGCCAGACGTACGCGATCAGACGATCGGCGGCGCCGGGCGCGGTGAGGTCGACCGGCGCGCGGTCGCAGCCGCGCTTTGCGACGACGGTGGGTAAGCGTTCGACGTTGCACCAGGGCCCGCGCCATTCCGCTTCGATGGTGACGGGCGCGTGTCTGTCTCCGATGAAGCGGTCGCCGTAACGATAGGCGAAACGATCCCAGAGCAGATTCAACCCGGCGCTCGCGCCGATTTCCAGGATCGAGAGCGGCAAGCCAGTGCGGCGGGCGATCTCAGCGTAGCCTGGCATCAGCACCGCTGAGCGGCCGGTTTCGTTCGTTTGCGGCGGACCGGACAGGATGTCTTCGACGAAGGCGCGGTTCGCTGCAGTCGCCTCCTCTATGGCGCGGGCGCCGGCCTTTGCGTCCCAGGGTCTGTCGCCGTGTCCGGGGTAGAACGCCGCGAGCGTTGGTGCACGGCCCGCGCGGACCATCAAGTGCAGCGCGCCGGTCGCACGCAACAGCAGCGCGTCGGCGAGCGGATTGCCTGGCCACGGCACCATCAGACCCGCCAACGTTCCACCCGAAGTGAGGTTTTCGCAGATTGCTTTCAGGACGTGAGCCGTGAACGGTGCACCATTCGCCTCGCACCACGCGATCTGAATTTCGGCGGCGCGGACAATTTCGTCGAGCGTTGCGGGAGGTTTTTCCATGCTCCGCCGATACGCTTAGGCTGGCGTTCAATCAAGATTGATCCATGCAATCAACGTTCGATTGCGGGCGCCTAGGTCGAGGGATCGACGGGTTGGCGCCCGCGGATCGCGAGGATGCCGACACCGACAAACGCCGTCGCGGCACCTAAGACGATGCGTGTCGTCATCGGTTCGTGGAGAACGGCAATGCCGAACACGACGCCCAGGATCGGCGACAACAGCGAGAGCGGCGCGATGAGAGAAACCTCGTAGCGCTGCAGCAGGTAGTAGTAGCCGTTGTGGCCGACGAGGCTGGCACCAAAGGCGGTGAAGAGGAGTGCAGCCCAAGCGACCCAACTTGCGTTCGCGATCGCGTCGACCTGTCCGGTCTCGAAAACGAGGCTGGCAAGCAGTAGGCACGGTGCGGTGATGGCGGACGTCCAAGATTGCAATTGGAAGACACCGACATTCGTCAAACGGCGCATGTAAATCGCGGCGATCGCGCCGGACAAAGCTG
>JANNEL010000487.1:0-9591 GCA_031378595.1 Alphaproteobacteria bacterium | reverse complement strand
CACGAACAGATCGTCACCCACCAACTGGACCTTCTTGCCGATGAGATCGGTCAGCGTCTTCCATCCCGCCCAATCGTCCTCAGCCATGCCGTCTTCGATGGACACGATCGGATAGCGCTTGCACAGGTCCTCGTAGAACCGCGCCATGGCGCCGGAGTCGAGCTTCTTGCCCTCCCCCGCCAAATCGTAAATGCCGTCCTTGAAAAATTCTGTCGACGCCGGATCGAGCGCAAGCTTCACATGCTCGCCGGGCTTGTAACCGGCCGCCTCGATCGCCCGCATGACGAACGACAACGCCTCGTCCGCCGATTTCAAGTTCGGCGCAAAGCCACCTTCATCGCCGACATTCGTGTTGTGTCCGGCGTCCTTCAAAGCCTTCTTCAGCGCATGAAAGACCTCCGCTCCCATCCGCAACGCTTCGCGAAACGTCGGCGCGCCGACGGGCAGGATCATGAACTCCTGAAAGTCGATCGGATTGTCCGCGTGTACACCGCCGTTGATGATGTTCATGAACGGCACCGGCAACACATGCGCCTTGGCCCCGCCGACATAGCGGAACAACAGCTGCCCCCGCGCCTTCGCAGCCGCATGCGCAACCGCGAGCGATACACCCAGCGTCGCGTTCGCGCCCAAGCGCCCTTTGTTCGGCGTCCCGTCGAGATCGATCAACGTGCGGTCGATGTGCAGCTGCGCCTCAGCCTCCATGCCCGAGAGCGCTTCGAAGATCTCGCCGTTGACCGCAGCGACCGCATGCTCGACGCCCTTGCCGCCATAGCGCTTGCCGCCATCGCGCTTTTCGACCGCTTCGTGCGCACCGGTCGAGGCGCCAGACGGCACAGCCGCGCGGCCCACAATCCCGCCCTCGAGCTCGACATCGACCTCCACGGTCGGATTGCCGCGGCTATCCAGTATTTCGCGTCCGCGAATGTCGATGATGGCTGTCATGGGCGGTTTTGGTCCTTAACGTTTGCGGGCGTCATAGCGAAAGCGCCGCCTTCGCGAAAGCCCACCCTTCTCTTTCGCCCTGCACTCTTTAGCCTAAGCGATGCTGAGTCGCCCTTATGCGTCGGGGCGGCCACATATTGAGGGGAGAAATCAATGTCGCCTTGGATCGTTCTCGTGACCGTAGCAGCGCTGTTGCTCTATTTTTACATGGGTCTGCGCATCGCCGGCGCCCGCGGCAAACACAAGATCGCCGCCCCAGCCACAACCGGCCATCCGGACTTCGAACGCGTCTTCCGTGTACAGATGAACACGCTCGAATGGTTGCCGATCTTCCTGCCCGCACTCTGGATCGCCGCCGGCTATTGGGACCCGCGCATCGTCGCCGCAGTCGGCGTCGTCTGGATCATCGGCCGCTTCATGTACATGGAAGGCTACATTGCCGAAGCGGGCAAGCGCTCCATGGGCTTTATGGTGCAAGGGATCGCGACCCTTTTGCTGCTGCTCGGCGCCATCGTAGGCGCCGTCATGGCCCTCGTGAACGGCGCAATCTAAACCATTTCCCGGACTAGCGTGGGCAGCAGCGCAAATGCTACCCATGCCGCCCTGCTAGTCCGGAGTGGGCCCATGGCCGTCGTTCATTTGAAGCGTTGGAATATTGCGATCGGCGCGGGCCAACCGCTGTTCGTGATCGCGGGTATCAACGTACTCGAGAGCCTCGACCTCGCGCTCACCGTGGGCCGTCAGCTGAAAGAGGCGACCGCGAGACTCGGCCTGCCCTACGTCTTCAAGGCAAGCTTCGACAAAGCGAACCGCTCCTCGATCACAAGCTATCGCGGCCCAGGCCTGAAAGATGGCCTCGCGATGCTGGCCGAAGTGAAGCGCCAGCTAAACGTGCCCATCGCGACCGACCTCCACGAAATCGATCAGGCCGGACCAGTCGCCGCCGTCGCAGACCTCGTGCAGATCCCAGCCTTCCTCGTCCGCCAAACGGACCTCGTCGTCGCCGCCGCGCGCGCGACAGAGGCGGCGGGCGGCTGGCTGCACGTCAAGAAGGCGCAATTCCTAGCCCCCTGGGACTGCAAGAACATCATCACCAAGACCCGCGAAGTCGCGCCGAAGCTCGACATCGTGCTCTGCGAACGCGGCTCATCGTTCGGCTACAACAACTTGGTCGTCGACATGTTGGCCATCGGCGAGATGCAGCGCCTGGGCGTGCCCGTCACGATCGACGCGACGCACGCCGTTCAGCTTCCCGGCGCCGACCCGCGCACGAACGGCGGCTCCACCGGCGGCCGCCGCGAAGGCGTTCCCATCATCGCCAAGGCTGCCGTTGCGGCAGGCGCGGACGGCGTCTTCCTGGAATTCCACCCGGAGCCCGACAAAGCGCTCTGCGACGCGCCAAGCTGCTTGCCGCTGGACGGCGCCGCACATCTGCTGGCCACGTTGAAAACCGTGCACCAGGCCGTGCGATAGTTCTCGCGCGTGGCGCCCTAAACCAAGCGGCTCTGCGTGACGGCGGCCGCGACGAAGCTTGCAAACAACGGATGCGGTTCGAACGGCCGCGACTTCAGCTCCGGGTGATATTGCACGCCGATGAACCATGGATGGTCGTTGCGCTCGCAGATTTCCGGCAGCAACCCGTCCGGCGACATGCCCGAGAAGATGAAGCCCACCTTCTCCAACGCCTCGCGATAGTCGAGGTTCACCTCGTAGCGGTGGCGATGGCGCTCCTCGATCTCGGTCGTGCCGTAGATTTCGGCAACCTTGCTCCCGCGCTTCAGCAGCGCGGCATACTTGCCCAGCCGCATCGTACCGCCCAAGTCGCCGCCGGCTCTACGCTTCTCAAGCTGGTTGCCTTGCATCCATTCGGTCATGAGCCCGACCAGAATGTGCCTCGCCGGACCGAACTCCGTGGAACTCGCATCTTCGATGTTGAGCAGATTGCGCGCCGCTTCGATGACAGCCATCTGCAGTCCGAAGCAGATGCCGAAGAACGGCACCTTGCGCGTGCGCGCAAACTTCGCGGCCTCGATCTTGCCCTTTGTCCCGCGCTCGCCGAAGCCGCCCGGAACCAAGATCGCATGCACGTCTTCCAGCGCCTGAATATGCCCCGGCTGCTCGAAGATCTCGGACTCGATCCACTCGGCTTTCACGCGCACGTTGTTCGCGATGCCGCCATGCGTCAGCGCTTCGTTCAGCGACTTGTACGCATCCAGCAACCCTGTGTACTTGCCGACGATTGCGACCTTGACCTCGCCTTCCGGATCCTTGATCCGCTTCACGACGGTCTTCCAGCGATCAAGGTTCGGTGCGACCGGATCCTTGACCCCGAAGATCGACAGCACTTCGTCGTCGAGCCCCTGCGCGTGATAGCTGAGCGGCACTTCGTAAATCGTCTTAACGTCCAAAGCCTGGATCACGCTGGACGGTCGCACGTTGCAGAACAACGCTATCTTGCGCCGCTCCTCCGCCGGAACCTCGCGGTCCGACCGGCAAAGCACGATGTCCGGCTGGATACCGATCGAACGCAACTCCTTCACCGAGTGCTGCGTCGGTTTCGTCTTGAGTTCGCCCGACGCCGCGATAAAGGGCACCAGCGTTACGTGAATGAATAGCGTCTGGCCGTGGCCCAAGTCGTTCTTGAGTTGCCGGATTGCCTCGAAGAACGGCAAGCCCTCAATGTCGCCAACCGTGCCGCCGATCTCGCACAACACGAAGTCGACATCGTCCGTGTTGTCGACAACGAACGCTTTGATCGCGTCCGTCACGTGCGGGATCACCTGGATCGTCGCGCCCAGATAATCGCCGCGCCGCTCGCGCGTCAGAATGTCGAGATAGAGCCGTCCGGTCGTAATGTTGTCGCCCTTGGTCGCCGACACGCCCGTGAAGCGTTCGTAGTGACCGAGGTCGAGATCCGTTTCGGCGCCGTCGTCGGTTACGAACACTTCGCCGTGCTGATACGGCGACATAGTTCCCGGATCGACGTTCAGATACGGATCGAGTTTACGAAGACGAACCTTGAACCCGCGCGCTTGAAGAAGCGAGCCGAGTGCCGCAGAAGCGAGACCTTTTCCAAGGGAGGAGACCACGCCGCCGGTGATGAAGATGAACCGCGCCATGGGCTTGCACCATAACCAGCTAGAGAAAACGCAAACAAGAAAATTCTCTGCGTGCCTGTGGAACGAGTTTCACAGGCGAGCACGGCACGTTAATGAAGGCGGAAATCCGCTACGGCGTACCGCCGCTCGGCTGAGCGGGCGGCGTCGAAGGCGTCGGTTGTCCACCGGTAGGTGCCGGCGCCGCGGGTGCAGCGGGAACCGGAATCGATGAGGGATTCGCCGGAACCGGTGTCGGCGAAGGTGATGTCGGTCCCGCGGGTGCGCCCGGCAGCGTCGTCAGCGGCCCATTCGTTCCCGGTGTCAAAGGTCCAGCCGTACGCGACGCCTTCGCGACGAGCGCGAGTGCAATCGATGTCGAGATGAAGATGGCAGCCAAGATGACAGTCGTGCGCGTCAGCGCGTTCGCTGCACCCCGCCCGGTCATTAAACCGCCCGCGCCGCCACCTGTACCGAGGCCCAGGCCGCCGCCCTCTGATCGCTGCAGCAGAATGACGCCGATCATCGATATGCACACGACGATCTGGATGGTCAGGAGAATCGGAAACAGGGCGGACATCGGATTGGCTCGTCAAATCGCGGGGCGCAAATTCGCCCTCAAGAAGTCGCGGGTTGTAGCCGAACGGGCTCTCGATGACCATCCCTAGCTTCTGCGGCAAAGACGGGGCTATTCGGCGGATAAATCTTGGGGCTCTGGCCTAGCTTCCGCCACGAACCGCGCCGATATTTGCGCCCTTCGGATTCGCTTGGGAAGCGCTCATGCCCTCAATAGCTCGCGCCGCAATCCTGTGTACTTTTGTTGGCCTCGCGGCTTGCGAGAGCAAACCACCGGTTACGTCGACTGAGCCGACACCGGCGCCAACGCAATCCGGCGCGCTTACGTTGGCCGAGGACGCGCCAGCCTCCAGCCATTTCGCGGCTGTGCGGATTGGCACGCCAGGAGCGCCAGAAGTGATCGGCTCCTACACCCGCGGCTGCATCTCGGGCGCATCGCAGCTGCCGCTGGACGGTGAGCACTGGCAGGTCGCGCATCCCTCGCGCAATCGCGCGTGGGGCCATCCCGACCTGATCGCGTTCGTTCGCACGCTGGGTGATCGCGTCGCCGCCGATGGCTTTCGTGGCGTACTGATCGGCGACTTGGCGCAGCCCCGCGGTGGGCCTCTGCCGTCCGATCACAACTCGCACCAAGTCGGCCTCGATGCCGATATCTGGCTGACGCCGATGCCGGCGCGCAAACTCACGACGGCTGAGCGCGACACCTTCGATCCACCCTCGCTCGTCAACTTCACCACGTTGCGCATCACCAGCGGCTTCGGCGACGCGCAATATTCATTGCTTCGCCGCGCGGCCGAAACCCCCGGGGTCGAACGCATCTTCATCTCGCCGCCGATCAAGCGCGCAATGTGCGACCGCACGACCAGCGGCGACCGCTCCTGGCTGCGCAAACTGCGCCCGTGGATGGGCCACGCCTCGCACATGCACGTGCGCCTCGCTTGCCCAGCCGGTAGCAGCAATTGCAAAGCGCAAGACGAACCGCCCGAAGGCGACGGCTGCGGCGCCGAGTTGAAATCGTGGTTCACCGATCGCTCCTGGATGAACCCGAAGCCCGGTACACATATTCCGAAGGAAGCGATGAAGCTCGACGGCCTACCCGCCGAATGCCGACGCGTACTGACCGAGCACGGTTAAGCGCTATTCCGCCGCTGGCTCTCCGCCACGCAGTCTGTCCGCAAGTTCGGAACCGACGTACGTGGCGTCGGGTGCAGGGTCGCCTTTAACCCAGAGGTACTCGATGAAGAGCGTCCCTCTGCTGATGTAAAGAATTGGCTCCGTCGCACCATAGGCTTGCCGAAGCACCACCTTCTGAATCTGTTTTCCCACTTCGGCCTTCAGCGCAGGGTCCTTGCATACGGTCGCGAACGCCGCGCCGACGTAGCCGATCCCGCTCGCGATCATCGCGCCCGCCCCGTCCGCATCTTCGCCAAAGTCGTTCCACGCAATGGAAACCGGCGGCGACACACCGCAAGCTGCGGCAATCTCCGCTTGCGCTTTCGGTATCGCGGCAGCCTCAAACGTTGGGTCGGCGACAAGCGCCGCGACCATGAAAAACTCGAACATCTATTCTGCCCCCACAATCATGCGACGTTCCTTAGCGTCGTAAGCATCCCGCGCCGTGGCCTCCGGCGCAATCAGCGAAACCAACACACCGCTCGCAAATCCCAGCGGGATGGTAACGATGGCCGGATTCTTGAGCGGAAAAAGTGCGGCCTCCGCCCCCATCATGTCGACCATGATCGTGGGCGAGATTCCAATCAGCACGAGGCTGGCGACCGTTCCCGTCACGATCGAGGTCACCGCCCCACCAGTCGTAAACCCGCGCCAGAAAATCGAAAGCACTAACGCCGGAAAATTCCCCGACGCTGCGACTGCAAACGCAAGCCCCACCATGAAGGCGACGTTCTGGCCCTTAAACACGATTCCGAGCACGATCGCGATAATCCCGAGAACCACGGTTGCGATGCGCGCGACCAACAATTGCTCTTCGCGCGGCGCGTCCCCCTTGCGATAGACCGAAACCCAAAGATCGTGGCTGAGCGCCGCAGCACCCGAAAGCGCAAGCCCCGCGACGACCGCCAAGATCGTGGCAAACGCGACCGCAGCGATGAAGCCCAATAAACCTGTGCCGCCCAAAGCCTCGGCCAATAACGGCGCCGCCATGTTGCCGCCCTTGTCGATAGCCGTGATCGCATCGCGTCCGACCAGCACCATCGCGCCGAACCCGAGGACGAACGTCATCAGATAGAAGATGCCGATCAACCCGGTCGCCCAAAACACAGATTGGCGTGCGGCTTTCGCGTCGGGCACCGTGTAGAAGCGCATCAAGATATGCGGCAAGCCCGCTGTTCCGAACATCAACGCAAGGCCGAGCGAGATCGCGTCCCACGGGTTCGCCACTTGCTTGCCCGGTGCCAAGACTTCGGCCCCGTACGTCTCCGCCGCCTTCGCGAACAGCAACGCCGGGTTGAACGAAAACTGCGCAAGCGTCAGGAAGCACAGCAGCGCCGCACCGCCAAGCAACAGCACCGCCTTCACGATCTGCACCCATGTCGTTGCAATCATGCCGCCGAAAAGCACATAGGCCAGCATCACGGTGCCGACGACCACGACCGCTGCTTCATACGAGATGCCGAACATCAACTTGATGAGATTGCCCGCACCCACCATCTGCGCGATGAGATAGAGCGTGACGACCGCAAGCGTTCCAATCGCTGCCGCCACGCGCACCGGTGTCTGCTTCAGACGGAAACTCACGACATCGGCAAACGTGTACTTGCCGAGATTACGCAGCGGCTCGGCAATCAAAAACAGAACCACCGGCCACCCGACGAGCCAGCCGGTCGAATAGATCAGCCCATCGAAGCCCGAAAGCGAAACCAAACCCGCGATGCCCAGGAAACTCGCGGCACTCATATAGTCGCCGGCCAGCGCGAAGCCGTTCTGCCGCCCGCTGATCGAACGGCCGGCCGCGAAGTATTCCTCAGTGGTCTTCGTCCGGCGTGCGGCCCAAAACGTGATGCCGAGCGTCGCCGCGATGAACACGAAGAAAAATATGATCGCCGTGATGTTGGGCTCGCCCAGGCTCGTTGCGGGCACGGTGGCGTTCATCGCCTTTCCTTGTCATTGATCGCCTTCACGCCGGCGTCGAAATGCCGGTTCGCCCAGCTGACATAGATCCACGTTGTGACCCAGGCGCCAACAATCACCACGGCGCCCGCCAGAATGCCGACGCTGAGCCCAGGCACGATCTGTGTAGCGATGGCTTCCTTCGCGAACGCAACGGCAATGATGAACCCAAAATAGAGGGCAAACACGATGGATGAGAGCAATAAGGCCACCCGCCAGCGCCCGCGCGCGAGGGCACGGATGTCGTCACGCATGCATGGCCTCCCAACCGCTTCGCTTCTCGCCCCAACGTGTCTCAGCCTATCATCTTATACAACCGCGGCGTAACGTGCCCCCTAACTATGAGGGTTTGCGCGTGACCAAACGCATCGTTTGCTTCGGCGAGATACTGCTGAGGCTTGCCCCGCCGGGACGCGAACTCTTGCTGCAATCGGCGCAACTGCTTGCAACCTTCGCCGGTGCCGAAGCCAACGTCGCAGTCGCGCTTGCGCGCTTCGGACATGCCGCCGAAATGTTGACGAGCGTCCCCGACGGTGCCTTGGGCCAAGCACTCATCGGCGAACTCGCGCGCCATGGCGTCGACACACGCGGCATCAAAACCGGCCCCGGCCGATTGGGGTTATTCTTCTACACACCCGGCGCCGTTCGCCGCCCGTCAGAGATCCTCTACGACCGTGCCGGATCCGCCTTCGCTCAAGCGCCAGAACGCTGCGCGACACCGGCCACGCTCGACGGCGCCGCGTGGTTCCATATGTCAGGTGTCACGCCCGCACTCGGTCCCAAATGTGCCGATGCGGCGATCGGCATGGCGCACGCCGCCCGCGAACGCGGCGTGACCGTCTCGTTCGACGGCAACTATCGTTCCAAACTGTGGGAGGATTGGCGCGATCAAGCCCCGGGTATTCTGCACCAACTATTCGAAACCGCCGACATCCTCTTCGGCGACGAGCGCGATATCGCCCTCGTCCTCGGCAAGAGTTTTGCAACCGTCGGCGACGCCGTCGCCGCAGCCTTCGCCGCATTCCCGCACCTCAAGCGCATCGCCTATTCCACGCGCAAACAGCACACGGTCGAGTGGATTATCTACGGCGCCAAGATGCACACGAGAAACAACACGCACGAGGTTGCAGCCGTCGAACTCTCCGGCATCGTCGACCGCGTCGGTACCGGCGATGCATTCGCGGCCGGCGTCATACATGGATTGCTGACGGGATTGAGCGACGCCGAGACGCTCAAATTCGGTCACGCGGCCGCTTGCCTGAAGCATTCGATTCCCGGCGACTTCCTGACACTGGGCGAGGCGGCCGTGCGCGCCGCAGTGACCGAAGGGACGTTGGACGTACGGCGCTAGGTTTCTGCCGTGTCCTTGAAATAGGGCTCGACCAGGCCTTTCAGCTTGATCGTCATCGGATTGCCCTTGCGGTCGCGCGCGTTGCCGGCAGCGAGCCGGACCCAGCCTTCGCTCACGCAATATTCCTCAACGTTCGTCTTTTCGACGCCGTTGAACTTGATCCCGACACCCCGCGTGAGCAGTTCTTCGTTGTAGTACGGGCTCTCGGGCGTGGCCGAAAGCCGGTCCGGCGGTGTTGCAGTCATAGCGGTCATCCTTAACGATCGGACGCTCTATAGCCGCCCCGGCGTTGACTTTGAAGCACCCCGTCGGGCGATATGATCACCGGGGACTCAACTCGAGAGGCGCGTTGTGCTGGCATCTCTGATCGCCGCATGCACCAGGCTGTGTGTCCGCATGGCCCCGGCAATCGCGCTCGCCGCTGCAGTCGCGACCGCATTCGCGCTCTATTTCGCAGCCACGCACTTCGCGATCAACACCGACACGACAAAGCTC
>JANNEL010000410.1:0-4153 GCA_031378595.1 Alphaproteobacteria bacterium | reverse complement strand
GCAGAAAACATCGCGCCCGTCATCTCAGACCAGTGGTTGGCGGCGGCGACGGCCAGCGCGTCCTTGCTTTCGAAGTGATGGAAAAACGCCCCCTTCGTTACGCCGGCCTTGTGGCAGAGATCATCGACTGAGGTCGCCGCGTAGCCTTGCTGGCGAACGACTTCGATGGCGGCGTCGAGAAGCTTGGTGCGGGCGGTTGGCTTGAGCATGTGGCAACATACCAACCGGTTGGTATGTTGTCAAGAAGCTCTGTTTTCTGCGGCTACTCGCAAGCGGCCCAATCGACCTCTGCGCGATGGGCCGCGGCCATGGCGCCGAGCGTCGGGAATTCGAAGTCGAGCTTCGGCATATTCTGGACCGCCTTCGTGGCGCCGGAGCCGGTGCCTTTATCGCCGCGGCGGTTGATCCAGCAGCGGGCGATGCCTGCGCGTTCGGCCGGCGTGTGATCGTGGTAGAGGCTTTGCGCGGTGTGCAGCAGGTCGCCCTTCGTGTGCCCGAGGCGTCGCATCGCGCTCAGCAGGTATTCGAAATTTCTTGGGTCGGGCTTGTAGGAGCCAATGTCTTCCGCCGTGCAGATCGCGTCGAATTCGACGGCGAGGCGTTTGTTTGTGGCAGCGAAGTTTTGGCGGTCGGCGTTCGAGAGGATCACGAGTTTGAAATGGCGCTTCAGGTAGGCAAGCGCTTCGACCGTGTCCGGGAATGCGGGCCATTGGCCCACGGAGAGGCCGAACGCTTTGTCCATAACGTCGCTCGATTTGAGGTTCCAGCGCGCAGCCAGTTTCGCGTGCACGCGCGCGAGGATGTCGCGGTAGGGCAGCGACGGCGTTTCGTGTTCCTGTTCGGACTCGATGACGCCGAACGTGGCGAGCGCGGTTTCGCGATCGACGCGCGACGTTTCGAGCAAGGGTTGAAGCGAGGCCCAGAGACCCGTTTCCCAGTCGATCAGCGTGCCGTAGCAATCGAACGAGAGCACTTTGAATTCGCTTAGCTTCATCGCACTCAGTTCCCCGTGAATGTCGGCTTGCGCTTTTCAAAGAAGGCGCCGACGGCCTCGCGGAAATCGGCGCTGTGGGCAGCGAGCAGCCATTGGTCGGCGTCCATATGCATGATCGCTTGGTCGAGCGCGCCGGCGACCCGGTTGATCGAGCGTTTGATCATTTGGACTGCGATGGGTGGCAGGGCCGCATATTCTTCGGCCATGGCGCGGGCTGCGTCGTGCAGGGTTTCGCGCGGGACGACTTCGTCGAGGAAGCCCCAGCTGAGCAGCGTGCCAGCGTCGAAAAACTTGCCCGACATAATCATGCGTTTGGCGCGCGCCGGACCGACCAAGTGGACGCATACGGGGACGGCGTTCCACATCAGGTTGATGCCAATCTTGACCTCGCCGTAGCCGATGCGCGCGTCGTTCGCGCCAATGCGGAAATCGCAGGCGGTTGCGATGCAGGCGCCGCCGCCGGTTGCGATGCCTTGCACGGCGCAGATCGTCGGCTGATGGATTTCCTGTAAGGCGCGCATCATCTGCCCGCCGAGTTCGAGGCCACGGCGGCGCATCAAGATCGACTGCGGGTCGCCTTGGAAGCGCGATTGGCTGAGGTCGGCGCCGATCGAGAAGTCGCGCCCCTCGGCGCGCACGATGATGGCGCGGGTTTGTTCGTCCTTGGCGAACGCCTTTGCGATCTGTTCGATGTCTTCCATCATCTCGTTCGTGATGGCGTTGCGCTTGTCGGGGCGGTTGATAGTGACGGTCGCGATGTGGCCGTCGCGGGCGACGTCGATAAGGCCGGTGGGCATGAGCGGGTTTCCTTTGCGGAACGAGAGCTTCCTTCGGGCGGCGTTGACAGGTCAAGCGGTGGGGCTCAGGCTTGCCCCAACACGAAAGGCCGCCAGATGATCAAGAAACCGATCTCCGCCGACTCGCATATCACGGAGCCGCCGAACTGCTACTCCGACTATATCGACGCCAAGTACCGCGAGCGGGCACCGAAGATGCAGCGGCTTTCGACCGTTGGCGATGCGTTCGTGATCGACGGGATGAGCCAGCCGGTGCCGATGGGGCTGGTCGCGGCGGCGGGGAAAGAGCCGTCGAAGATCACAGCGGATGGCGTTGCGTTCGAGGATCTCTGGCGCAGCGGCTGGGACTCGACCTACCGCGTCGCCGATCAGGAGAAGGATGGGGTCGCGGCCGAGATCATCTATCCGACCGTCGGCATGCTCATCTGCAATCACCCGGACTTCGACTACAAGAAGGCGTGTTTCGAGGCCTATAACCGTTGGCTTCAGGAATATTGCGCGGTGGCACCCGATCGGCTGTTCGGCATGGCTCAGGTTTCGATGCGCACACCTGAGGACGGGGTTGCCGAACTCAAGGCCGCGCACGCGATGGGGTTCAAGGGCATTATGATGCCGGGCGATCCCGCGGTCGAAGACTATGACAGCAAGGTTTACGATCCGGTTTGGCAGACGGCGGTCGATCTCGGTCTGCCGCTTTCGTTTCATATTCTGACCGGCCGCTCATCGGCGATCGACGCGAAGCCGCGGGGCCCGCGCATCAACGGGTTCTTGTCGATCATCCGCGGCTGCCAAGACATCATGGGCACGCTGATCTTCGGCGGCGTGTTCGACCGGCATCCGAACTTGAAGATCGTGTGCGTCGAGGCGGATGCGGGCTGGGTGCCGCACTACATGTACCGCATGGATCATGCCTACAAGCGCCACCGCTATTGGATGAAGGCGCCGCCATTGAAGCGGCTGCCCAGCGAATATTTCGCGGAGCACATCTACGTCACGTTCCAAGACGATTGGGTGGCATTCAAGACCAGGGATTTGTGCAACGTGCGCCGGCTGATGTGGGCGAACGATTTTCCCCACTCGGATTCGACGTGGCCGTGGTCGCAAGAGATGCTGGCCGAGCACGCAAGCTCGCTCACGGAGCAGGAGCGGAATTGGATCTGCCACGACAACGTGGCTGAGCTTTACGGGTTGCGCGTGAACTGATGGACGACCGCTCGCTTTATCGCCTTGCCGGTGGCGCAGCCGCACTCGGCGGTGCGATGCGAATTGCGACAGCATTCGTGCCCTGGGACGGCAGCGCGGCGGTCGAGGCGGTGGCGCTTGCGATAGACGTGCTGTTGCTATTCGGCTTGATGGGCATCTATGCCGCGCATCGTGCCGCGCTGGGCTGGATCGGATTGGCTGCGTTCGTCGTGGCGGAGGCGGGCATTGCTTCGATCGTCGGGCCCGATACGGCGGCGTTTGGGATCGAGACGTACCTCGCAGGCGTGCACGCGATTTCGATGGGGCTCTTGTTGCTGGGCGCCGTGATGCTATCGCAACGGGTCGAGATGTTGGCCGCGACTTGCTGGATCGCGTCGCCGGTCGTGGGGCTCGGGGCCGCATTTGTTGGACAGGCGGCGGCGGGGTTCTTGATCGGCGGGGTTCTGTTCGGTCTCGGCTTCGTGGCGACAGGGCTTGCGCTTGTTCTACCACACGATAGCGTCAAACAGACGCCGTAGCTTCTCGCCGCGGCGCAGGTTGAGGCGTTCGACCCAGGCGATGCGGCCGTCGAGGTGCGCGCGGAAGTCGATTTGGGCGTTGTGGTTTTGGCTCTCCGAGCCGTGGCGCAGGCAATTTGTCAACGTTGCTTTTAGCGCATCGAAATCGTCACGGGCGACGTTGATGTGCTCGTTGACGACGATGCCGGTCACGGTTTGACGGGTGTGGCGCGGCATGATGCGCGTTTTGGTAGCGTTCAGCGCATAGCCCTCGTCGCGGACGATTTCTTCGACAACTCTCAAGAACGCGCTCACGCGAGCGTGAAACTTCTCATCGCCGGAGAAGGTGAGGTCGTCGGCGTAGCGCGTGTAGCGGGCGTCGAACCTGCTTGCGAGGCCGGTGAGGCGGCGATCCAGGCTCAGCGCTGCCAGGTTGGCGAGTGCCGGCGAGGTTGGCGCGCCTTGCGGAAGATGACGGCTCAAATGCCGCTGGCGACCTTCGTGATCGCAGTGACCTGCGCTGATGGAACGCGGGGTCGACGTGCTGCAGAGACTGGTCAGTGCGCGCGCGAGGGCGTGGGGATAGCCGAGGCAACGAAAGACGGCGTGCACGCGGCGCAACGGCGTTGACAGGAAGAAGTCGCGTAGATCGACGGTGGCTA
>JANNEL010000396.1:0-3638 GCA_031378595.1 Alphaproteobacteria bacterium | reverse complement strand
CGTCACCGAATCGCGCTATGGTCTCAGCGGAACAATTCGTGTACA
Source organism: Alphaproteobacteria bacterium (assembly GCA_031378595.1). GTDB lineage: Bacteria > Pseudomonadota > Alphaproteobacteria > Micropepsales > Micropepsaceae > SZUA-430. The sequence continues at coordinate 3,593 of JANNEL010000396.1, read as the reverse complement.
AGGCCGTCGATGACGCTCCTCCACGTCACCCGCATCTTAGGGCTCGATCCCGGCCTCCGCCGCACCGGCTGGGGTGTGATCGAACGCGACGGAAGCAGGCTCAAATTCATCGAGTGCGGCGTGGTGACATCGGACAGCGAGATGGCCTTGGCCGACCGCTTGGTCGCACTGCATGAGGGCTTGTCGAGCGTGATCGAACGCTTCCGCCCGCAAGCCGCCGCTGTGGAACAAACCTTCGTCAACAAAGACCCGGTCGCGACGCTAAAGCTTGGCCAAGCGCGCGCTATCGCGCTGCTTGTGCCCGCACGCGCAGGTCTGACGGTCGCGGAATATGCGCCGAACCAAGTGAAAAAATCCGTGGTCGGCGTAGGCCACGCCGACAAAGATCAAGTGCACGCGATGGTGAAAATCCTGCTGCCCCAGTCGAACGCCAAGGGCCCCGACGCCGCCGATGCCCTCGCCATCGCCATCACCCACGCGCATATGTCCGAGTCCACCGACCGCATGGCATCGCTGATGGCCCGGGCACGATGAGCACGCACCACCACAACACTGTCATGGTCCGCCTTCGCGGACCATGACACTATATTTGGGGACACGAAGTTGATCGGCAAACTCACCGGCATCATCGACGAAATCGGCACAGACTTCGCAGTCGTCGATGTCGGCGGCGTGGGCTATGTTGTGCACTGCGCGGCGCGCGTGCTGTCGAACCTTCCGCAACCCGGTCAACGCGCGACGCTGTTCGTCGAGACCCAAATGCGCGAAGACGCGATCAAACTCTTCGGTTTCACGCCGAGTGAGGAGCGCGAATGGTTCCGCCTCATGCAAACCGTGCAAGGCGTCGGCGCGAAGGTGGCACTCTCGATCCTAAGCAGCATGAGCGTCTCCGACCTCGCGCGCGCCGTCGCGTTCGAAGACAAGGCAGCAGTCGGCAGAGCCCAAGGCGTCGGCCCCAAACTCGCCGCCCGCATCACCGCCGAACTGAAAGACAAAGCCGCCGCGATCTCGGCCCCGCTCCACATCGCGAGGGGCGACGGCACAGTCATCGGCTTCACAAAACCCCAAGGCGCCGCCGCCGAAGCGGTCTCCGCGCTGGTGAACCTCGGCTACAGCCAAGCCCAAGCAAGCCAAGCGATCGCAACAGTCGTCGCGCGCGAAGGCAAAGAACTGCCCTTGCAAGCCATGATCCGCGAAGGCCTCCGCGCTCTTTCGAGTGCAGCGTGATGATGTCACGCGGCGCGGCGCAGTCTGGGAGCGCGGGCATCTTGCCCGCTCTTCTTATGAGTCACTGTTTGCTGCAACGCTTAAGAGCGGGCGGGACGCCCGCGCTCCCAGACTGCGCTCGGCATACTCGTAGAGACTTTTGATATGACCAAACCCAACCGCCTCATCACACCTGAAACGCGCGACGACGACGCGGGCGAGGCTTCGCTCCGTCCGCAAACGCTCGCCGAATTCATCGGCCAAGATCAATCGCGCGCGAATCTGAAAGTCTTCATCGACGCCGCGCGTGGCCGCAACGAAGCGCTCGACCACGTGCTGCTCGCGGGGCCCCCGGGCCTCGGCAAAACGACCATGGCGCAGATCGTCGCGCGCGAACTCGGCGTGAACTTCCGCTCGACCTCGGGTCCGGTGATCGCGCGCGCAGGCGATCTCGCCGCGATCTTGACGAACCTGCAACCGCGCGACGTGCTCTTTATCGATGAGATCCACCGCCTGAACCCCGCCGTCGAAGAAATCCTCTACCCCGCGATGGAAGATTTTCAGCTCGACCTCATCATCGGCGAAGGCCCCGCTGCGCGCACGGTGAAGATCGACCTCGCACCGTTCACGCTGGTCGGCGCAACCACGCGCTCCGGCATGATCACAAAGCCGCTGCGCGACCGCTTCGGCATCCCGCTGCGCCTCGAGTTCTACAAAGTCGAAGACCTGATCGAAATCGTGAGCCGCGGCGCGCGCATTCTGAATCTGCCGCTCACCCCCGACGCATCGCGCGAAATCGCCGCGCGTTCGCGCGGCACGCCGCGCATCGCCGGCCGCCTGCTTCGCCGCATCCGCGACTTCGCGGCCGTGGCCAAGATGATGAAGGTCGACGCGAAGGCCGCCGACGAAGCGCTGACGCGCCTTGAGGTCGACAAACGCGGCCTCGACAATTTCGACCGCCGCTACCTGAAGATCATCATCGACAACTACAACGGCGGCCCCGTCGGCGTGGAAACGCTGTCCGCCGCACTCGGCGAACCGCGCGATGCGCTCGAAGAAATCATCGAGCCGTTCCTGCTCCAAGAAGGCTTCGTGCAACGCACGCCGCGCGGACGCATGGCCGCGGGTATGGCCTACACGCATCTCGGTCTCACACCGCCGAAGGCGACGACGCAACAAACGCTGTTCGACACCGCGCGCGACGAGGACGCCGATGTCTGAGCCCACGATGGGCCGCTTCGACGGCAAGACGCACATCTTGCCCGCGCGCGTCTATTACGAAGACACCGACGTCTCCGGCATCGTCTATCACGCGAACTATCTGCGCATGATGGAACGCGGCCGCAGCGAATTCCTCCGCCTCATCGGCATCCACCACATGGTGATGATGGCGGGCGAAGAACCGGTCGCCTGGACGATACGGCGTATGGAAATCGACTACGCCAAACCCGCCCGCCTCGACGACGCGCTTGAAATCCACACGCGCTATCGCACCCTGACGGGCGCCAGGCTTACCGGCGAACAATGGGTCAAGTGCAAAGGCGTTGAGCTCGTCACCGCCAAAATCGAAGCCGCGCTCATCACGATGACCGGCAAACCGCGCCGGATTCCCGAAGACGTGAAAGCGAAATTGGCTGCGTACCTCGACTAACGCGCTGATGCAGCGAAGAGTCAGACAGACCAACACGAAGGACACGAAGGTTAGCCAAGAGGCACGAAGAGTCTTGAGTTACGGTTGAGGTTAGCGCGAACCTGAATCTCCAGTGGCGCGTGGCGCCGAAGAAAATTATTGCGCGAAGCGCCCATAGAACCGCGGATAACTCACACCAACCTTCATCGCGGCTCAGGCCTCTTCGTGCCTCTTGGCGAACCTTCGTGCCCTTCGTGTTGATCTGTTTGACTCTCCGCCGCATCAACGGCTGCGGAGTTACCGCGCGATGATGGCGCAACGTTTCGCCTTGATCTTCGCCCCGTCCGATACTCGCGTCATCCAGAGCATTGGCCCGCTGCGCGAGACATCGCGGAATTCGATCATCTCCGCTTCCTTGCGGCGGTCCGCTTCCTCGCTGATGTCTTCCATGATGAGCACCAAACGTCCGCCGTTCTCGGCGATCGCCCATAAGCCCGTCCCCCACTCGTCGTAGCTCGCTTTGCCGTCCGCTTGCAGCACCATCCCGTCCCCGCTCGCGCACGTTCCGTCGAACGACCACGTGCCTGCGAAATAGGAACGCTGCGTAATGCGCTGTGGCGGCAGCATGTTCGCGTAAGCAGTCGCCGCAATTCCGAAAGCAAAAACCGCAACCGTAAACGCGCGCATGAAGGGACCTCCGCCAGCAAATCGACAGGTCCCACGATGCGCGAAGGCATCGCACCGCCGCAAGTTTTCC
>JANNEL010000305.1:0-4588 GCA_031378595.1 Alphaproteobacteria bacterium | reverse complement strand
GTCGCCGCCATCCGCGAATACCAAGCCCGCGATCGTCGCTTCGGCGGACTGAAAGCCGCAACGGGCGGGCCCTCGTGACGGCTTACGCAAAGCGCTCAAGTCTCTGGCCTCGCATCCTCGCCGCTGTCGTCTTGGTTCCGGCGGCCCTCGGTGCCGTCTATCTCGGCGGTTGGGTTCTCGCTGTATGGGTCGTCGCCGCGGGCGTTGCGATGGCCGTGGAATGGAACGCCATCGTGCACCGCGAAAGAATAGGTTGGAGGCTTGGTTTCCACGTCGCCGCCCTCGCGGCATCTCAAGCGCTTGTTGCGCTCGGTCATGCCGATTGGGCGTTGGCCAGCATCTTCGTTGTGGCCCTCATCGGCAACGTCATGGCGCAAGGGCGTGGAGAGCACGGTCTCTGGATCGTGCTTGGCGTCCTGTACATCGCCGTTCCCTGCCTAGCGCTCGTTTGGCTGCGCGATCAGGCGCCACATGGTCTCGGCATGGTGATTTGGCTCTTCCTCGCCGTGTGGGCAACGGACAGCGCAGCCTACTTGGCTGGTTCCGCGGTCGGGGGCCCCAAACTCGCACCCGACATTTCGCCGAGCAAAACATGGGCGGGTGCGGTCGCCGGTTTGGCGGCGGGCATCGCGGCGACGATTGGGTTCGCCCAGCTGTTTGGTGGCACGGCCGACCTCCGGCTTGTCGCAGCCGGTGCGATGCTCTCGCTTTTGACGCAGTGCGGCGACCTCGCAGAATCCTCGCTAAAGCGCGCATTTGGCGTGAAGGATGCGTCTGATTTGATTCCAGGACACGGCGGCGCTTTGGACAGGCTAGACGGAATGATCTTCGCGACCTTGGGACTAGCGGCCTATGTTGCTGCCGCGAACATGTCGCCGCTCGTTTGGATGGTGTCGTGAACAAAGGCCAAGGTCGTAAAATTACGATTCTGGGCTCGACGGGCTCAGTCGGGGCCAACACGATCGACTTGATCGAACACCACAACGCCAAGAATCCGGGCACCTATCGCGTGACCGCCCTCACCGCGAACACAAACGCACACGAACTGGCACTTCAGGCCCGCAAGCTGCAGCCGGAATTCGTCGCAATAGCAGATGAAGCGCGCTACGCGGAGCTCAAAGAAGAGCTTTCAGGTGCCGGCATCGAAGTCGGTGCCGGAGCAGGCGCCCTTGAAGAGGCCGCCGCCCGGGATGCCGGCTGGGTCATGGCAAGCATCGTGGGTGCGGCCGGATTGCGCCCGACGCTCGCCGCCGTTCGACGCGGCGCCACCGTCGCGCTCGCCAACAAAGAATGCCTCGTCTGCGCCGGCGATCTCTTCATGTCCGAAGTGCACCACGCCAAGGCAACGCTTCTGCCGGTCGATTCCGAACACAACGCCGTCTTCCAGTGCTTCGAAGCTCACCACGCAAGCGCCATCGAGCAGATTACGCTGACGGCATCGGGCGGACCGTTCCGCACGTGGACCGTCGCGCAAATGGAATCCGCGACGCCGGAGCAAGCCTGCAAACACCCGAACTGGGCGATGGGCGCAAAGATATCGGTCGACTCCGCCACCCTCATGAACAAGGGCCTCGAGCTCATCGAAGCGCACCATTTGTTTGCGATTTCGCCCGAACGTTTGTCGGTGGTGGTCCATCCGCAATCGATCGTGCATAGCCTCGTCTCTTACGTGGACGGCTCAGTGCTCGCGCAACTCGGTAGCCCCGACATGCGCACACCGATCGCTTACACGCTAGGCTACCCCGATCGCATCGAAGCGCCGACGCGCCGGTTGAACCTTGCCGACTTGGGCCACCTGTCCTTCGAAGCGCCGGACACTGTCAGATTTCCCTGTCTCGCCCTGGCACAGGACGCCTTGCGGCGGCAGGGGGGCGCACCTACCATCCTGAACGCGGCCAACGAAGTCGCGGTTGAAGCATTTTTGGCGCGGAAATTGGCCTTTTCTAGCATCCCCCGCCTAGTGGAATCGGTGTTGCGGCAGTGTGAGCCGAGTGGCCGGACCCCTGCATCGGTCAGTGAGGCGCTTGAACTCGATCACCTCGCGCGAACCATGGCGGCACGGCTTCTGCCGAACTAAGCCTTGAGAAAGACAAAGGGACGGAAACGATGGAATATCCGACGACAATTCTGGGATGGGCGAGCCTTATCGGCATCGGCGGACTGGGGTTCGTTTTCACGATCACACTTGTCGTCTTTGTCCACGAACTCGGACACTTCCTGGCCGCGCGCTACTTCGGCGTGAAGGTCGAGAGTTTCTCCATCGGCTTCGGGAGAGCGCTCGCGGGGTTCACCGACCGCTATGGCACGTATTGGAAGGTGGGTTGGCTGCCGCTTGGCGGCTACGTGAAGTTTTGGGGCGATGAAGGGGTGTCGAGCACGCCCGACCACGAAAAGATCGATCACGCGTCGGCGGCAGAGCGTGCCGGCTCGTTCCACCACAAGCCGCTCTGGCAGAAAGCAATCATCGCGATCGGTGGTCCGGTTGCGAATTTCATTTTGGCCTTGGTGATCTTGACCGGCTTGTACGCGATCAGAGGAGACCTCGTTGTCACGCCGCAGATCGGGGCGCTGGCGAAGGGTGCACCGGCGGAACTCGCCGGTTTCAAGGTCGGCGACACGGTGTTGGCGATCGACGGCAGGCCCGTGAAGGAGTTTCAGGACATCATCACCACCGTCGGCGTTTCTGAAGGGCGGAAGTTGATCTTCCGCGTGCGTCGCGGGGACAACGTGTTGGATATCCCTGTCACTCCTAAAGCGATCGAAAAGGAAGATCCCTTCGGTAACAGGTTGATGGACTCCGGAATCGGTGTTCGCAGTGTCGCGCCGGGCAAAATCAGCCGCGTGGCTCCGGGCTCGCCGGGAGAGCGCGCGGGGCTAAAAGCCGAGGACATCGTCATCGCCATCGACAAGACCCCGGTCCAAACTTGGGCTGACATTGCCGCCGGACTCCGGGCAAAGAAAGGCGGGCCGGTCAAAGTTGTTTTCGTCCGCGACGAGTTCGATCCCAAACTAAAGCGCGACAAACCCAAGAAACGAGAGGCGATGCTATCGCCCGCGGCACCGATGTCGTCGTCGCTCGATTCCGACCGCTATGTTGAGGAAGTCGGAGGTTTCACAGCCTCCGTACCGGGCGCACCTGAGTCTCAAATTCTTGTAAGATTCGGCCCACTTGAAGCCGCATCAAGAGCCGCCAGCACCGTCTGGTTCATCGTAGTTAAGACGTTGTCATTTATCGGCCAACTCTTGACCGGCACCGGAGACTATCAGCAGTTGTCGGGGCCGATTGGAATCGCCCAGGTTTCCGGCCAAGTTCTAGTGTTTTTCGGGGTGGTTGCTCTCATCAACCTGGCGGCGGTGTTGTCCGTAAGCATCGGTTTACTTAATCTTTTTCCCATCCCGATGCTCGACGGGGGACATCTCCTATACTATGGCATAGAAGCTGTACGTGGGCGTCCTTTGGGGGAACGCGCGCAAGAGCTTGGGTTTCGGATCGGCTTCGCACTCGTGGTCGGTTTGATGCTTTTTGCGACTTGGAACGACATTACGAAATTCAAGCTGTTCTGAAGTGCTTGCCAGTTACCTAAGTTTGGGCCGCGGGGCGTACACGAATGAAAAGAGTACTCGGAACGGCGTTGGCGCTCTTGGTCGCCCTATTGTTCGCCGTAGCGCCCGCCGTCGCTGAGCAAGCGGATGGTCCGGTCGTCACGCGCATCAACGTCGAAGGCAACCAGCGCATCGAAGAATCGACCGTGCTGTCGTACATGGTCGTTCGCGAAGGCCTCGCATACTCACAGCAACAAGTTGATCAATCCCTAAAGACGCTCTACGCGACCGGCCTCTTCGCCGACGTGCAGATCCAACAGGCGAACGGCGTCGTCACCGTGAAGGTGGTCGAAAACCCGATCATCAACCGCATCGCGTTTGAGGGGAACTCCAAGACCTCCGACAAGACGCTGACCGACGAAGTACAGTTGAAGCCGCGTATGGTCTTCACGCGCTCGAAGGTGCAGTCGGACGTTCAGCGCATAATCGAAATCTATCGCCGCTCCGGGCGTTTCGCCGCTCAGGTGGAACCTAAGACCGTTCAGTTGGCGCAAAACCGCGTCGATCTCGTGTTCGAAATTAACGAGGGTCCGACGACCGGCGTCAGCCGCATCATCTTCATCGGCAACAAGGCATTCAGCGACGGCACGCTGCGCGACAAGATCGCGACGGGTGAGTCCGTATGGTGGAACTTCCTGCAGACGAACGACAACTACGATCCCGATCGTCTGACGTTCGACCGCGAGCAGCTTCGCCGTTATTACTTGAGCCAGGGCTACGCCGATTTCCGCGTCATCTCGGCGGTCGCCGAACTCGCGCCGGATCGCAGCGGTTTCTACATCACGATAACCCTCGAAGAGGGTGACAAGTACGACTTTGGCAAGGTCGAAATCGATACGAAGTTGAAAGACGTGCCCGTCGGCGATTTGCGCGAACTGATCCGCTTCGAGGGCGGCGAGCAATACAACGCGGAACTGATCGACAAGAGCGTCGACGCATTGACGCTGGCCGCCGGCACGAAGGGTTACGCCTTCGTCGACATTCG
>JANNEL010000239.1:0-4517 GCA_031378595.1 Alphaproteobacteria bacterium | reverse complement strand
ATTACCGCGAGCGCAATTAGACCTAGAAAAACACGTCGCATGTCCTCACCCCTTGACCTTGTTTACAGATAGTGACACTCCTAGTGTCACTAATTCAAGCTCTCTCGGAGTCTGCCCATGAAGACCTTGCGCACCCCGGATAGCCGGTTTGCGGGCCTGCCCGATTATCCGTTTGCGCCTCACTATCTGACGATCCGCGACAGCGATGAGACAGAGATGCGGCTGCACTACGTTGATGAGGGGCCGCGAGATGCGGCGCCGGTTCTGATGCTGCACGGCGAGCCGTCATGGTCGTTTCTCTATCGCCGGATGATAACGGGCCTTGTTGCTCAGGGACACCGCGCCGTGGCGCCGGATCTCATCGGCTTCGGCAAATCCGATAAGCCGATCGCGCAAAGCGATTATACGTTCGAGCGCCATGTGAAATGGATGAGCGATTGGCTGATCGCCATGAAGCTCGAGAACATCGCACTGTTTTGCCAGGATTGGGGTGACCTGATCGGATTGCGCCTGGTTGCGGCGTTTCCAGATCGCTTCGCGCGCGTCGTCGTCGGCAACACGGGCCTTCCCGTCGGCACCGGCATGACGGACGGCTTCAAGCAGTGGCTGGACTTCAGCCAATCCGTCCCCGAACTCCCGATCGGCGAAATCCTCGCGATGGGCACGAAGAACGGCCTCAGCGACGCGGTGAAGGCTGCCTACGTGGCGCCGTTTCCCGACGAAACCTACAAGGCGGGCGCGCGCCGCTTTCCCGCCCTCGTTCCGGTTACGCCTGAACACGCGTCCGTCGCCGAGAACAAGGCTGCGTGGGAAGTGCTTGGCCGCTTCGACAAACCCTTCCTCACCGCGTTCAGCGACTCCGACCCTGTGACCAAGGGCGGCGAGCGCATTTTCCAAGAGCGCGTCCCGGGCACGAAGGGGCAGCCGCACACGATCGTCAAAGACGCCGGCCACTTCTTGCAAGAAGACGCGTCAGGCGAACTCGTGGACATCATTCATCGTTTCATCACCAGCACGAAGTGAGGCTCGCTATGAAAGTTGAAAACGCTGTCTATCCATCCGGCGAGCAGTTGACCGAGACCGTCACCAAGGGCTCGAACACGCCCATCGTCATGCTGAACCTGCTCAAGTTCAAAGATCAGGCGAAATACAAAGACGGCACCGTGGACGGCAGCGACGGCCGTACGGCGTACAATCGCTACGGCACGGAAATGCTGCAATTCGTGATCGAGAACGGCGGCAAGGTGCTCTTCATGGGCGACATCAAATCGATGGTCATCGGGCGGACGGACGAAATGTGGGACGCGGTCGCGCTGGTCGAATACCCATCGTCGGAGGCCTTCGTGAAAATTGCGATGTCGCCGCACGTTGCGAAAATCGGCGTGCATCGGGAAGCCGGTCTTGCCGGGCAACTTTTGATCCAAGTCGCCCAGCGCGGCACGGGGCCGTTGTGATGGCACCGTCGCGGCTTTCGCTCGCCGTTATTGCGCTGCTCGGTGTCATCAATATCGTGCGCGGCTCTATCCATATGTTCGCGCCCGATGGCGGCCTCATGCAAATCGCGGGCCTCGACATCTCGCAAGCGACGCCGATCGTGCTCTCGTTCATCGCCGCGGTTGGCGGGGAGCAATTGAGCTTTGCCTTGATCGACTTTGCGGCCGTCACCAAGTTTCGCACTTTCGTGCGCCCGCTCCTGCTCATTCACACCGTACAAACGGGACTGGCCGTGTTCTTGCTCTTCGTGTGGCGCCCGCTGCCGCACGATGTGCCCGGTCAGTGGGGCGCGCTCGCCACGGTTGTCGTTCTCGCCTTCGTCGCCGCGCTGGAATATGGGCGCAAAGTCGATGTTGCAGCGTAATCCGCAAGCCGACGGCCGGAGGGCGCGCGGGGTCGACAACCGGCGCAAGATCGTCACGGCGCTGCTCAAGCTTGTCGAAGACGGCAACGTCGATCCGAGCGCCGAAGAGGTGGCAGCGGCGGCGAGCGTGGGCTTGCGCACCGTGTTCCGGCACTTCGCCGACATGGACAGTTTGCACGCGTCGATTTCTGAACTGATGACGGCGGAGATCCGACCGATAATCGAGCAGCCCTTTGCGGCCGCCGATTGGCGCGGGCGGCTCGATGAGTTGATCGAGCGGCGGGCGCAGATTTTCGAGCGGCTTTTGCCGTTCAAGATCGCCGGCGATGCGCACCGGCATCGCTCGCCGTTTCTAACTGCCGAGCACAAGGCGCTGGTCAAGATGCAAACGCAGGCTCTGCGCGGCGTGCTACCGGCGAAGATCGCGGGCGACAGGCCGCTGGTTGCGGCGCTCGATCTTGTGCTCAGTTTCGACGCGTGGAAGCGGCTTCGGCACGATCAAGGTGTGACGGCGCGCGATGCGCGTTCGGCGCTGCGTTTTGCGGCCTCCGCATTGATCTCCTCCGAGCCTGGCCGATAGGGCCTGCAGCGCGCCGGCACCGGCGGCAGCACGGCGTTCGGCAACGACGCGAAAAAGCCGCGCATGTCGCGGTCGCACAGGATCGCGTCGTGGCCCGCCTGAACCAGCGCGTCGACGTTCGAGTCTGCGATCGTCAGGCCCGTCGGGATTGCGGCCAGTTGCTTGCGGCTTTCGTCGTCCGCCAGGTCGGCGAGCGAGACGTGCACGAAGTGCGGCTCGACCTTGCGGCAGGCTTCGGGCTTGCCGTCTGGCCCGAGGGCGCACCCTCTGCGGGCGAACGCGGCGGCGAGGCGGCCCGTCATTTCGCGGGCGTGGATTAGCGTTTCGAAACCGTAACGGTCGATCGCGGTGGAGGTAACCGCGCCCACGACGCGGAAGACGCTGTCGAGATAGGGCACGTCGGTCAGTTCGCGGTCCGGTTCGGCTTGGCCGTCGACGCTGACGATCAGCACATGTTGGATGCGCTTCATGCGTTCGTCTTCGGCGGTGCCTTCGCTGACCGGCGCGAGCAGCTGGATGAAGCCGCGGAGCGCCAGGTTGTCGGAGACGCCGCCGTCGAGCAGGTGTACGTAGGCGCTCTTGCGCTTGTCCAGGTACGACGTCGCGAGGTCGGCCAGGTGGCGGCGGCGCGAGAGTTCGTCGTCGATGCCGGCGTAGCTTTCGATCCACTTCGGCCGGGTGCAGGACTGGGTGTCGTCGTAGGCGTAGTTGCGCAGGCTGATCGGCGAGAACAGCACCGGGAACCCGTTCGAGGCCGCGACCGCGCGCGCCACCGGGTAAGTCGTGATATCGGAGCAGATCCAGTCGAACGTCTCTTGCGTGAAGATGAAAGGGGCTTCGTTCGCGAAGTCCGTCGCCTGGACGCCCAAGAACGGACGGCCCAGCCTTGCGAGGTCGCCGTAGTCCGTCCCCTTGAACAAAAGATCGTCGTAGATGCGCGCCATCTCGTCGTTCGTGCCCCAGTTCGGATTGAACAACCAATCCCACCGCCACGGCAGCAGATAGAGCCCGAAGATGTCGCTGTTCAGGTCGTATTTCAGGAACTCGTCGACATAGGTCGTAAAGAGCGCGTCGCGTTTGAGCGCGAAGGCCGACGCCGTGAAGCTGCCGCCGGAGACGCCGGTGACGACATCAATTTCCTCGGTCAACTTGCGGCGGCCTTGGCCGAAATCGACCGTGATTTCGCGCAAGGCCGACAGCGCGCCGTATCCGAACGCCGAGGAGCGCTTACCGCCGCCTGAAAACGAGAGCACGACGAAGAGTTCGGCCGACGTGTTGTCGGGGATCGCGTCGATGCGATAGGCCGGGCCGTTGATTGCGGTCGCGAGCGGGCGGTTGGTTTGCGCGCTCAACGATGCGCAGGCGGCAAGCACCAGCAACGACACAGTCGCCACGCCAGCCCGAAGCGCTTTCATGGTCCCCTCCCCGGTCCCCGCCGGTCGAATCACCGGTTCGATAGGGAGTCTGCACCTGGGCGCCGCTTCGCGCTTGCAACTACCACTTGTTGAAGACGACGAACGCGCCGCCCGCGATCATGGCGAAGCCGACCGCATGGTTCCACTTCAGCGCTTCGCCGAGGTAGAGGACCGAGAACCCCGCGAAGACGATGAGTGTGATGACTTCCTGCATCGTCTTCAGTTCGGCGGCCGAGTATGTGGCGTGGCCCCAGCGGTTCGCCGGCACGGCGAAGCAGTACTCGATGAACGCGATTCCCCAGCTAGCGAGGATGACAAGCCAGAGCGCCTGGTCCTTGTATTTGAGATGGCCGTACCAGGCGAAGGTCATGAACACGTTCGAGATCGCGAGCAGGACGATGGGCGTGATGCTGGCGGGCATTTGTCCCTCAAGCCGTTGGAATCGTGGGGCTTTAGCGTAGCAGTGGGTCTCCCGTTTCGCGGAATCGCGAAAACGAATCCGTTAGCGGATTTCTGCGGGTTTATCCGTTTGGAATCCGTTCGGAATGCGTTTGCGATCCGTTTGGAAGGGCGATCCGGAAAAACGACGCGCGTGTTTGCGTGTCTCACCAGCCGCATAGTGGCGGGGCAATTTTCAGATGAACAGGTTCAAGTCGCAGCCGCG
>JANNEL010000234.1:0-1562 GCA_031378595.1 Alphaproteobacteria bacterium | reverse complement strand
CAAACGTCGGCGAAAGCACAGGCGAAGGCGTCGAAGGACTGACCCGCCACATCCAAGAAACACTCAAACCCGCCGCCGGATCGATCCTTCACCTGACCGGCACGGTCACCGCGGGCGACCTGAAGGCGAGCCTCACCGCCGCTGGTTTCGCAGCCCGCACGGAACAGATCTACGAGGCCCACGCCGCCGAAACCCTGTCCGGCGCGCTAACGGCCGAGCTGGCCGCGAACCTGGTCGATGCTGCCACGTTTTTTTCGCCCCGCACGGCGAGCCTGTTCGCAACGCTGATCGAGGCGGAAAACCTTGCGTCCGCCTGCCGCAGCATGACGGCCGTCGTGCTGAGCGCGGCCGTCGCCAACGCCTTGCAACCGCTCGCTTTTCGCGGCATTCGCGTCGCGGCCGACCCGACGGCGGAAGGAATGCTGGCGCACCTCGCGCCTTGAGGCCCAAGGTTCCCACCAGTAGCTTCCGCTCGCCTTAAGGGCGCCATCTGCGAAACGTCCCCGCAACCTATGGCGCGTAAGAAAGCCGGAAACCCGATGAGCATGACCGACGCGAGACCCGCCTTGCCCAAACCCGACCGCCCCGCGCGGGCCGGTTTGATTGAGGATTGGCGTGATGCGCTCTGGGTCTTGTTGCTGCTCGTCGTTGCGGCGTTTTCCGGCGCGCTCATCACCCGCTTCTGGCCCGCAGGCAGCGACGACGACACCGGTGGCAACCTGGCCGCGCGCGTCGCCACCCTTGAAGCGAGCATCGCCAAAGACGGCCGCCGCGATGTCGCGACCCTGAAAGACCGCGTCGCAAAAATCGAAACCCGCCAGAAGTCGATCGAAACCGCACTCGCGGCAGGCATGATCGGCGGCAACCTGGCTGCCATCGGCACGACACTCGCACCTGGTGCTGCCATCGGACCCGGCATCCCAGCAGTCGCGCCCGCCGTTGACGTGCACAAAGAAATCGCCGCCCTCACCGCGCGCCTTGCCGCCGCAGAAGCAAGAACAGAAAAACTCGCCGACCTCGACAAGCGCCTCGTGAAACTCGAAGGCTCCGACCTGCTCGAACTCGCGCGCCGCGCCTCGCTCGCAACCGCTGTCGCAAACTTGATGCGCGCGAGCCAAGGCTCGGGCCCCTTCAAGACCGAGTACGATGTCGTGGCCGCCATGATGCCCGGCGACAACCGCGTCGCCGAAATCGCCCCGCTCGCAGAGAAAGGCCTCCCCACGATCGGCACCATGATCGGCACGTTCGGCAATCTCGCCGACGCTGCCCGCGACGCCGAAGAAGCCGCGAAAGGCAAAACGTGGTGGGACCGCCTCGTGGCGCATTTCACCTCGCTCGTCTCCGTGCGCTCCGTCGGCGAAACGCAAGGCGCCTCGACCGACGCCAGGCTCGCGCGCGGCGAAGTGCGCTTGAAAGCCGGTGACCTTCCCGCTGCCGTCAAGGAACTGAGCGCCATCGGCGGCGTGGCGCGCAACACGTTGAGCCCGTGGCTCTCACAAGCAAAGGCCCGCATCGCGCTCGAAACGGCACTTGCCGACATCAACGTCCGCGCGATCGCGGCC
>JANNEL010000212.1:0-3189 GCA_031378595.1 Alphaproteobacteria bacterium | reverse complement strand
CTCAAGAACCAACAAGGCAAAGGCCTCGTCTCGCTCATCTTCCCGGTCGAGAAGGGCGAACGCGAAGTCGAACTGGAACTCCCCGGCCGCTACGCAGTCACCCCAGCACTCAAAGGCGCGATCCGCGTCGTGGGTGGCGTGCGCGAGGTTGAGGAGGTCTAAATCGCCTTCGCGATACGATCCATCGCTTCCTTGAGCCGCTCAGGCGCCTGGAAAAAGCAAAGGCGAATGAAACGGTCGTTCTGCTTGTCCGTCTTCGGCCCGAACGCGATGCCCGGCGCGACGCCCACTTTCGCTTCTTCCAGAAGACGTTTGGCGAATGCAATGGAGTCCGTCATGCCTTCGACCGCGATGAAGGCATAGAACGCGCCTGCCGGCTTCGACCAACTCGTGCGGTTGTTGCTGGCGATGAACTTCTCGACGATCGACAAGCCGGTGCGGCAGCGCTCGATCTGCCATTTGATGAAGTCGTCACCCTTGGTGATCGCTTCCAGCGCGCCGTATTGCGCAAACACGGTAGCGCCCGTGTTGTTGTAGGCCGAAAGCTCCGCCATCTGCGAGCCGAGCCGCCGCGGGTGAATGAGCCAACCGACGCGCCAGCCTGTCATCGCCCACGCCTTGGAGAAGCTGTTGACGACGAAGACGTCGTCCTCGGGCTCGGCGATTGCGGCGAAACTCGGCGCCGGCGTGTCATAGACGATGGGCGTATAGACCTCGTCCGAGATAATCGCGATGCCGCGCTTGCGCGTGAACTCCAAAATCGAGCGCTGCTCGCGGTCGCTCATGATCCAGCCGGTCGGGTTGGATGGCGAGGCGAAGAAGATCGCCTTCGTCCGCGCATCCGCACTATCGAACAACCGCTGCAGGTCCAGCGTCCACGGCTCGCCGTTTGCGCCGCCATCAAGGCGCACGAACCGCGGCACTGCACCAGCACCGATCACTGCCTGAAATATGTTCGGCCACATCGGCGAGATGATGAGGACGTTGTCGCCCGGCTCGCACACGCACTGAAGCGCGATTTGCACCCCCATCATCGCAGCGCCGGGGACCGTGATGCGCTCGATGTCGATCTCGCGCCCCGACTGCCGAGTTGCCCACTTGGCGATCGCCTCGCGCAGTTCGCCGATGCCGCGTGTGAACGTGTAGAACGTCTTGCCATCATCGAGCGCCCGCTTGGCGGCGTCGCGGATGAAAGGCGGGGTCACGACGTCACCCTCGCCGAACCAGAGCGGGATGATGTCCGGACGCCCGAGCCCCAAAAATGACACCTCGCCGATGCCATTGCGCTCAAGGCCGACGATGTTGGAACGAATAGCGGTCATAAGCCCCCTATTTTCGGCTGATTTGTCGCGTTTGCCCCAAGCTGCCGCCCTTGCACCCTCAAGCGCAACCCCCTAAAACCGCGCCCATTCCACACGCGGGCTTGGGTTGCCTGACCGTCATATGGCGGGCCGCCCTCCGGTGCTGAGCTTAGGCTCGGTGATAGTCCGCGGAGGTTCAACCGGTTAAGGAGACAAAAGCCAGATGGCTTTACCTGACTACAACATGCGTCAGCTTTTGGAAGCTGGCGTGCATTTCGGGCACCAGACACATCGCTGGAACCCGCGCATGCAGCAATACCTCTATGGGTCGCGCACCAAGATCCACATCATCGATCTGACGCAAACGGTCCCGTTGTTGCACCAGGCGCTGAAGACGGTTCGCGATGTCGTGTCGCAAGGCGGCCGCGTCCTGTTCGTCGGCACGAAGCGCCAAGCGTCCGAAGGCATTGCTGACGCCGCGAAGCGCTGCGCGCAGTACTACGTGAACCACCGCTGGCTCGGCGGCACGTTGACGAACTGGCAGACGATCTCGAACTCGATCAAGCGCCTGCGCGCGATTGAAGAGATCCTGAACGCCGGCGCTCAAGGTCTCACAAAGAAAGAAGCGCTGAACCTCACCCGCGAGCAGGAAAAGCTCGAACGCGCGCTGGGCGGCATCAAGGACATGGGCGGCGTTCCCGACCTCCTGTTCGTGATCGACACGAACAAGGAAGCGATCGCCATCCAAGAAGCCAACAAGCTCGGCATCCCGGTCGTGGCCGTGGTCGACTCGAACTCGAACCCGGAAGGCATTGCCTTCCCGATCCCGGGTAACGACGACGCCTCGCGAGCGATTGCGCTCTATTGCGATCTGGTCGCGCGCGCGGTCATCGACGGCATCTCGACGGCGCAAGGCACGGCCGGCGTCGACATCGGTGCGTCGAGCGAAGTCCCGGCACAAGACCTGCCGAACTAGAAACGAATCGCGCGCGGCTGCAGGTCGCGCGCGGACCCACTCGAACGATTAGGAGTTTCCCCATGGCTGACATTACAGCCACGATGGTCAAAGACCTGCGCGAGAAGACCGGCGCCGGCATGATGGATTGCAAATCCGCCCTGAACGAAACGCAAGGCGACATGGAAGCGGCCGTCGATTGGCTGCGCAAAAAGGGTCTCTCGAAGGCCGCCAAGAAAGCCGGCAACGTTGCCGCCGAAGGCCTCGTTGCGGTCGCAGCCAAAGGCAACGTTGGCGCAGTCGTCGAGGTCAACTCGCAAACCGACTTCGTTGCGCGCAACGAAGAATTCCAAGCAATGGTCGGCAAGATCGCCGAACTTGCACTGGGCGCGGGCGGCGACGTCGCAAAGCTTGGCGGCATGCCATTCGGCGGCGGCAACACCGTTGCAGCTCAAGTGACCACGCTATCCGGCAAGATCGGCGAGAAGATGGAACTTCGCCGCACCGGCACGCTCACCGCGTCGCCCGGCGTGGTCGCAAGCTACGTGCACAATCAAGTCGCTCCCGGCCTCGGCAAGATCGGTGTGTTGGTCGCGCTGAAGTCGTCCGGCAACGCGGAAAAGCTCGCAGCACTCGGCCGTCAAATCGCGATGCACATCGCAGCCGCAAACCCTGTCGCATTGACGCCGGCCGATGTCGACCCGGCACTCGTCGAACGCGAGAAGGCGATTTTTGCCGACCAATCGCGCGCGTCCGGCAAGCCCGAAAACATCATCGCCAAGATGGTCGAAGGCCGCTTGCGCAAATTCTACGAAGAAGTCGTCCTGCTTGAGCAGAACTACATCATGGACCCTGACAAGAAGGTCGCGGCCGTGGTGAAAGAGGCAGAAAAGGACGTGGGCGCGCCGGTCTCGCTTGAGGGCTTCGTGCGCT
>JANNEL010000184.1:0-8080 GCA_031378595.1 Alphaproteobacteria bacterium | reverse complement strand
CGACTCCATCACCTACAAATTGCTGCGCGACGGGGCGCCTCCGTCGCGCGCGTGACAGGGGCACCCCATGCAAATACCGGCACACGGCAAGTCGAAGGATCAAATCAAGACCGAGTTGGAAGCGTTTGCGGGGCGCGACCTGCAATGGCGCGACGGCAAGACGCTCGCCTACATCTATGACGGCGGTGCCGACGTCGAAGAGATCGGTAAGTGGGCGTATATGCGCTACCTGACCGAGAACGGGCTCGACCCTACCGTTTATCCGTCGATGATGCTGATCGAGAACGAACTTTCGGCGATGGCGGCGGCGCATTTGGGCGGCGTGCCGGGCGTGGTCGGCAGCTTCACCAGCGGGGGCACGGAAAGCTGCATGCTGGCGGTGAAGGCTGCGCGCGACTACGCGCGGGCGATGAAGCCGCACATCAAGGAACCCGAGTTGGTGCTGCCGGTGACGGCGCACGCGGCGTTCCACAAGGCCTGTCACTACATGGACGTGAAGAAGGTCCTGGTTCCGGTCGATCTTAAGACGTTCAAGGCGTTACCGGAGGCGATCGAGAAGGCGATCACGCCGAACACGATTCAGATCATCGCCTCTGCCGTGTCGTACGCGCACGGTGTGTTGGACCCGATCGAGCCGATTGCGGCGATCGCAAGCAAGCACAACGTGCTGTTCCATGTGGACGGATGTATCGGCGGGTTCTTGCTGCCATATTTCAAGCGGCTGGGTGCGCCGCTCGGCGATTTCGATTTTCGTGTGCCCGGCGTCACCTCGATGTCGATGGATTGGCACAAATATGCGTACTGCCCGAAGGGGGCGTCGGTGGTCTTGCACAGGTCGAAAGACTTGCGGCGGTTTCAGATGTATGCGGCGGCGGATTGGACGGGCTACACCGTGATCAATCCGTCGATCCAGTCGTCGAAGTCGGGTGGGCCGATGGCGGCGGCTTGGGCTGTCCTGAATTTTCTGGGCGACGACGGCTATATGCGCTTTGCCAAGCGTATCTATGACGCGACGAACACGATCGTCGCGGCGATCCGCAAGAACCCGGGCGTGCGGCTGCTTGGTGAGCCGGATTTGAACCTGATCGCGTTCACGGCCGACGCGTTTTCCTGCTATCACATCATCGATGAGATGAAGGCGCGCGGCTGGTACGTGCAGCCGCAATTCGGTTACCACGGGTCGGAGCCGAACGTGCATCTGTCGATCGGGCAGAACGTTTTCGACAACGCGCATGAGTTCGTTGCGGCGTTGAACGAGTCTATTGAGGCCTCAAAACCCAAGGGCTTTAGCCAGCTTGCGGCCAAGGTGAAGTCGGAGCTTTCGCGGACGAATCCAGCGGACTTCAAGCCCGCGATGCTGAACGATCTCATGCGGGCCGCGGGGATCGAGGACGGGCAGTTGCCGCGCAAGTCGGCCGAGCTCAACCAAATCTTGAACGTGCTGCCGCCGAAGGTGACCGAGTTTGCGCTCATCGAATTCATGAACGAACGCTACGTCTATCGGGAGAAGAAGTGAGGGTTTCGGCGGGCGCAGTTCAGCTATGCCGGTCCGGCATAGCGCGCGGGCGCTGGGCCGCCCTATGTGAGTGACATGAGCCATTCGATCGATCGCGGCGTTCTCTACGGCGCCAGTGCCTATGTGACCTGGGGGATCATTCCGATCTTCTGGAAGTTCTTGGGGCATGTCGGTGCGGTCGAGATTGTGGCGCACCGGATCGTCTGGACGCTGATCTTTGCGATAGCCGCGCTTGCGGCGTGGGAGCGGCTGCCGAAGCTTTGGTCTGCTTTGCGCAATCCCAGGGTCGTGATGGCGTTGGTCGTCAGCGCTGTGCTGATCGCCGTGAACTGGGGGCTGTTCATTTGGGCGGTGACGGCGGATCGGATCATCGACACCAGTCTTGGGTACTACATCAACCCATTGGTTAGTTTCTTGCTCGGCGTCGCGTGGCTTGGCGAGCGGTTGACGAAGCTGCAAATGGTGGCGATCGGTCTTGCCGTTTTGGGCGTGATCAACCAGACGGTCGCAATCGGGTATCTGCCGTGGATATCGTTGGCACTCGCGGTCAGCTTCGGCATCTACGGGCTGATTCGTAAGACGGTCGCGGTGGAGTCGCTCGAAGGGCTCACGATTGAAGCGATCATCTTGGCGCCGGTTTCGCTCGGCTACATCGTCTACATGGTGGCAAGCGGGCAGGGTGCCTTTTTCCACGTCAGCCTATCGACGGATCTGCTGCTCATCCTGGCGGGACCGCTGACTGCGATACCGTTGCTGCTGTTTGCGGCCGGTGCGCGGCTGGTTCGGCTCTCGACGATGGGGTTTCTGCAGTATCTGGCGCCGTCGATCAGTTTGCTGATTGCCGTGTTCGTCTATCACGAGCCGTTCACGCAGGCACATGCGGTGACGTTCGCGCTGATTTGGAGCGCGCTTGCCCTTGTGACGTGGGAGGCATTGCAGCGCGAGCGTTATTCCGCCGCCTGACGGTGGAAGTTCATGATCGAGGGCATCGTGTCTTCGACGCGGTTCACGACCGTGTAAAGTTCCTTCAGGCCGTAGCGCGCGAAGTTGTGCGTGTGCACCCGATCGAACGTCGCGAACAGCGGATCCCAAAAGCCCTTCGTGTTGATGAAGACGATGGGTTTCTTGTGCAGGCCGAGCTGCGCCCAAGTCATAGCCTCAAGCACTTCTTCGAGCGTGCCGAGACCGCCCGGTAAAATGACGAAAGCGTCGGAGAGGCCGTGCATGCGCGTCTTGCGTTCGTGCATGTCCGGCGTGATGACAAGTTCTGTGAGCGAACCGAGTTCGATTTCGCGTGCGCGTAGGAACTGTGGGATGATCCCAACGACTTCCCCGCCCGCTTCGAGCGCGGCGCGCGCGACTTCGCCCATCAATCCGATCGAAGCACCACCATAAATCAGGCGTGCACG
This sequence comes from Alphaproteobacteria bacterium, assembly GCA_031378595.1. Taxonomy (GTDB): domain Bacteria; phylum Pseudomonadota; class Alphaproteobacteria; order Micropepsales; family Micropepsaceae; genus SZUA-430. The sequence goes on along the minus strand of JANNEL010000184.1, from coordinate 5,155 downwards.
AGATTCGGCGATATGGCGGCCAAGCGCGCGTGCCGCTTCGGCGTAGGCGGGGTCGCTCCCCTCGGAGGAGCCACAAAAAACGCAAACCCCAATCAGCTTATGCATTGTTTATTCTCAAGGCTGAACGCAGAGGAAGATACGGCAGGCACTGTAAAGACTTCGAAACCATGCAAATCATGTGCGCAGTCTAAGGCCAATTCGTGACGGTTTTGCCTGGCAAATTGTGGGGGCTTGGCGCGGCCGTCACAATCGTTACCATGCGTTAAGTTGAACGCCTGTCCGTATTCGGGAGAAACCCATGAGAGTTGTGGTTGCCGGCGCTGTCCTTGCCGTGATTGCTTTTGCCTCGATCGCATGCGGAGCCTCGGTGGCGCAGACGCCACAACAAACCGTCGACGCACGCGTCGACGGCATGAAGAAGTTCGCCGGTGCCGTGAAGGCGGCGTCTCAAGCGGCGACGCCCGAGGAAGCCAAGGCGAAACTCGCCGACGCGATCGCGTTCTCCGAATCCATCGTGTCGCGGTTCCCGAAGGGAACCGGTATCGGTGACACTGACGTTACAAAGTCACGCGCTCTTCAAGATATTTGGGCGAAGCCGGCAGAGTTCAAGGCCGCCGCCGACGCGATGTCAGCGGCGCTGAAGAACATCGATGCCGTGCTTGGCGACAAGGCGAAAGCCGACGCCGCCTTCGCCGAAGTCGGCAAGAACTGTGGCGGCTGCCACAAGATGTTCCGCGGACCTGAAGTCTCGGAGTGATGTCTCCAGCACGATTTTTGCTGGTGGCGGCGCTGGTTATTGGTGCCGCCATTCTTGTTTGGTTGGGCGTGCCGTCGCGCGCGCACGTCGACATTCCGCCCGGTGTCGCGAGCGGTGCACCAGGTATGGCGGAGCGCGGTGCATATTTGGTTCGTGCGGGCGGGTGCCTCAGTTGTCATTGGGACAAGAAGGGCGGCGGGCAACCCTTCGCAGGTGGCCTCGCACTCACGACGCCATTCGGCACGTTTCACTCGCCCAACATCACGCCCGATAGCGAAACCGGAATCGGCGGATGGAGCGACGAGGATTTCGTGCGGGCTCTGACACAAGGGCAGGGCGTGCACGGCGAAGAGCTTTATCCGGTTTTTCCGTACACGTCGTTCGCAGCGATGACTGTGGAAGACGCACTCGCGATCAAGGCCTATCTCTTCACACTGTCCCCCGTCAGTGCACCTCGGCGCGATGACGACATCGCTTTTCCGTTGTCGTGGCGTGCGCTGATGAAGGGATGGAAGCTGCTGTTCTTTACCGGCGCGGCGCCGCTCGCAAACGATGCGTCGCGTGATGCAACTTGGAATCGTGGGCGCTATTTGGTCGCAGTGGGACATTGCGGCGAATGTCACACACCGCGCAATTTTCTTGGGGCGCCGATTGGCTCGCAAGCTTTGCAGGGAAATCCAAAGGGTCCCAACGGATGGAAGGTTCCCGCGCTGGCGGGCGCGAAAGCAAAGGAATTCGCCGCGTGGTCTGGGGAGGAAATTGCGACTTATCTGAAAAGCGGCGCAAAGCCTGACTTCGACAGCGCGCAAGGGCCGATGGACGAAGTGATTCAAGACGCGACGAAACATCTCACGGACGACGATCGCCGTGCGATAGCGCTCTACCTGAAGTCGTTGGACGGCCAGCAGTAAAACCTGTTGATAGGCGCGCCCGGCCGATTTGGCGGCCCGGCTGCGTATGACTAAATTCACAGACAACAACAGAACGGTGAAACGCAAATGGCCCGCGTCATTGTCATTCTTGGATTGATGATCGCGATCACGGCGACGATGTTCTGGATCACGCGCAAGCCTCCTGTTGCGCCTGGTGCGGCAGCGACGTCCGCGGCACCCACCGCGACGATGACCTTGGCGGAATTGAATTCGCCGAAGACCGCTGGCCCCGATGAGGATATCGCGGACAAGCCCGACGAAGTTCAGTCCCAGGTATCGGTCGAGCCGCGGCTCGTCACCAATCTGGCGAGCGAAGCCCAATCGGGTCCGGCCAGCGCGCAGGACGTGACGAAAGGACCGGTCGCGGGTGCTGCGCCGTCGATCGGCACAGCCGGAATCGATCACAAGAACAACGCGTCGTTCACGGGAACGGCGACGCCGGGCGATGCTGTGTCGCTTGTGTGGGACGAGAAGCCGATCAGTTGGACAACGGCCGATCCCGCCGGCAACTGGACGCTGGAGTTCAAAGCACCGGTTACGAGAACGGAGCACGAGCTCTACGTAACCGCCCAAGGCAAAGACGGTTCGGTTATTGTGGGACCTCAACGCGCATCAATCGGGCCCGCGGCAACGCCTGGCGGTCTTGCGCGGATCACGTTGAAAGCGGCAGACCAGTCAACGAAGACATTGCAGGATGACGCTGCGACGGCGACGGGCGATCCCGCGACCGGGATTATCGTAGAGAAGATCACCGCCGGTGCTGCGGCCGGCGAAGCCAAGCTGACGGGCAAAGCGGACGCCGGTGCCACGATCAAAGTTCAGATCAACGGCAAGCCTGCAGGGGAAACGGTCGCGGGCGCGGACGGTGCGTGGTCGCTTGCGGCGGCCAACCCGTCGAACAAGGCGGCGGAGAGTTTGCGGCTTGAGCTGTTTGCCAAGGATGGCGCGAAGTTGGACGAGACGGAGGTGCCGTACAAAGTTGCAGCGCCTGAAGCGAAGGTCGCCGCTAACGACGCGAAGACGTCGAACGACTTCCCTGCTGTGTTGAGTTCGAAGCCGATAGCGCAGGGTGCGGCCGAAGCGGCGCATGCGGGCGTGTCCGCCTTGTTCGAGGCGCCTGCAAACGTCACGACCGAAAACCCGAAACCGCGTGTCATTCGCGTGCGACGCGGTGACAGTTTGTGGCGTATCTCGAAGCGTCATCTGGGCAACGGGAAAAAATGGGCGAAGTTCTATCGCTTGAACAAGCGCAAGATCGACAATCCCGATCTCATCTATCCGGGGCAGACACTTATTCTGCCGAGCTAGGCCTGGAACTGGCGCGCAGCATGGCTTAAGTCAACGCCATGCCGCCATCTCCTGGACGTTCTACTGCAGCCGCCGGCGACGCTCATCGAGGGCAGTCGCGGTTTTCGCCCGTTCGAACACTTCTGCCCTACTTGTGGCCGGAAGGACGGGTCGATCTCAAGATTCGCATCGGGCTTGCCATGGTGGCGCTTGTGCTCGCGAAGGTCGCGACGCTCGCCTTCCCGTTGCTCTACGGCAAAGCGATCGACGCGCTGAGCCCACAGAGCCCCGCGGTTCAGGCGATCGGGGTCGCAATCGGGTTCATCGTGGCCTATGGCGTGGCCCGCATCGTGATGCAGGGTTTGGCGCAGTTGCGCGACGCCATCGCCGCGAAGGCCGTTTATGAGGCCGTGCGGTCGGTCGCCGCAAGGACGTTTCGCCATGTGCACGCGCTGTCGCTGCGGTTTCATCTTGAGCGGAAGACCGGCGGTCTGACGCGCGTGATCGAGCGCGGCACGAAGGGCATCGATGTCCTTCTGTTCTATGTTTTGTTTTCGATTGCGCCGACGATCTTGGAGCTCGTGCTGGTCTGTAGCTATTTGCTGTGGGTTTATCACTGGGGCTACGTCGCGATTACGGTCGTGACCGTCTTGCTCTATGGCTGGTTCACGATCAGCGTAACGGAATGGCGCACGGCGATCCGGCGCCAGATGAACGACAGCGACACCGAGGCGAACACCAAAGCCGTCGACAGTCTGCTCAACTACGAGACCGTCAAATACTTCAACAACGAGGCGCATGAAGCGTCGCGGTACGACAAAGCGATGGTGCGCTTTGCCGTGGCGTCGGAGAAGGCGCAGATGTCGCTCTCCGTGCTGAACACGGGGCAAGCGATCATCATCGTGTGCGGTCTCGTCGCCGTGATGGTGTTGGCCGCGTATCACGTCTCGCAAGGCATCATGACGATCGGCGATCTGGTGGTCGTCAACGGTTTTTTGACGCAGCTCTATGTGCCGCTCAATCTGCTCGGCACCGTGTACCGGGAAATCAACCAAGCGCTGATCGACATGGAAAAGATGTTCGATGTTCTCGGCGTGCCGCAGGAGGTGCAGGACAAGCCGGGTGCGCAGCCGCTCAAGGTGACGGGCGGCGACGTCCGGTTCGAAGACGTGACGTTTGCCTATGACCCTGAGCGTACGATCCTCAAAGGCGTGAGCTTCACGGTCCCGGCAGGCAAAACAGTTGCGGTCGTCGGACCGTCGGGGGCCGGGAAGTCGACGATCTCACGCATTCTCTATCGCTTCTACGAAGTGAAGTCGGGCCGTGTGACGATCGACGGGCAGGACATCCGCGATGTCACGCAGGATTCCGTTCGCGCGGCGATCGGGATCGTGCCGCAGGACACGGTGCTGTTCAACGACACGATCCGCTACAACATCCGCTATGGCCGCATCGAGGCTGGCGATGCCGAGATCGAGCAAGCGGCGCGGCTCGCTCAGATTGAGCCGTTCATCAAGCAGCTTCCCGACGGCTTCAATGCGATGGTGGGCGAGCGGGGCTTAAAGCTTTCCGGCGGCGAGAAGCAGCGTGTGGCGATCGCACGCACGATCTTGAAGAACCCGCCGATCCTGCTGCTCGACGAGGCGACGTCGGCACTCGATACGCACACAGAGCGGGAGATTCAGTCGGCGTTGAAAGAAGTGTCGCGCAATCGCACGACGCTTGTCATCGCGCACCGTCTGTCGACGGTTGTCGATGCGGACGAGATATTGGTGCTCGACCAAGGACGGATCGTCGAGCGCGGGCGGCACGGCGAATTGCTGGCGAGGAACGGTGCCTACGCCGCCATGTGGAACCGTCAGCGCGAGGCAGCGGCCGCGCGCGAGAAGCTGCTGGAGGCGGAGAACGATCCAGCCGTCAATCCGGAAGCCGAGCGCGTGCAGCCCGCGGCCGCGGCAGGGGAGTGACCGCCGGTTAGAGCGGGACCTCCAATTCGACGATCGCTTTGACGACGCCGTCTTCGGCTTCGTCGCTGACGCCGAACAGGTAGCCCGCGTTGTATTTCAGCTTTAGTCCGCTGTCGTTCAGCGGGATCACGCCGGTCGCGACCGGACCGATGTAATGCTTTTGACCGTCGAAGCCGGGCATGTCGCCGATGGCGCCGAATTCGTTGTAGACT
>JANNEL010000180.1:0-1888 GCA_031378595.1 Alphaproteobacteria bacterium | reverse complement strand
CAGGAAATGGTGAACCACGCATCGGGGCTCCTTGGTGTTTCCGAGACCAGCTCCGATCTGCGCGATTTGCTCGCACGCGAATCCGATGACGTTCGCGCGGCCGAAGCCGTGGCGCTGTTCTGCTATCAGGCCAAGAAATGGATCGGCTCCTTCGCCGCGGCGCTTGGTGGATTGGAGACGCTCGTTTTCGCCGGAGGCATCGGCGAAAACGCACCCATCGTGCGTCGGCGAATCTGCGACGGACTCGGCTTCCTCGGCATTGAATTGAATGAGGAGCGCAACACGAAGAACGCGCCGCTGATTTCGACGGAAGGTGGTCGCGTCGCCGTTCGCGTTATTCGCACGGACGAAGAACTCATGATTGCAAGGTCGGTCTTAAGCGTGATCGGTCGCGAAGCGCAGGGAAAGAACTGAGCGATGAACGTCAATATGGCTTCGAAGACACTTAGTGCCGACTTGGTGCGAAAGCTCGATTCCTATTGGCGGGCGGCCAATTACCTCTCGGTCGGGCAGATCTATCTCTATGACAATCCGTTGCTAAAAAAGCCCCTTGCGCTGACACATATCAAGCCGCGCTTACTTGGACATTGGGGCACGACGCCGGGGCTCAATTTCATCTACGTCCACCTGAATCGCGTCATCAAAAAACACGACCTGAACGTCATCAACATCACTGGGCCGGGCCATGGCGGCCCGGGGTTGGTCGCGAACGCCTACTTGGAAGGAACCTACAGCGAAGTCTATCCCAACATCGCGCAAGACGAGGCCGGGATGAAGAAGCTGTTCAAGCAGTTCTCATTTCCCGGCGGCATTCCCAGTCATGTCGCGCCGGAGACACCGGGCTCGATTCATGAGGGAGGCGAATTGGGTTACTCGCTGTCGCACGCATTCGGCGCGGCGTTCGACAACCCCGACCTGCTCGTCGTGTGCGTCGTCGGCGACGGGGAAGCCGAAACCGGCGCGCTCGCCACGAGCTGGCATTCAAACAAGTTTCTCAATCCGGTGCATGACGGTGCGGTGCTGCCCATTCTGGACCTGAACGGCTATAAGATTGCCGGGCCGACCGTCCTGGCACGCATTCCCCGCGACGAACTGGAAGCGCTATTTCGCGGCTACGGTTACACGCCGTATTTTGTCGAGGGCGATGACCCAACGAAGATGCACGAGCTCATGGCCGCGACACTCGACCGTGTCGTTGCTGATATTCGGAGTATCCAACGCGAAGCTCGCGCGAACGGCTTCAAAGAGCGCCCGCGCTGGCCCATGATAATCTTGTGCTCACCGAAAGGTTGGACTGGCCCAAAAATCGTCGATGGCAAACCGACGGAGGGCACGTTTCGCTCGCATCAGGTGCCGATGGGCGAGATGAGCAGTCCCGGCCATTTGAAGCTCTTGGAAGATTGGATGAAGAGCTATCGGCCAGAGGAGTTGTTCGACGAGACGGGCAAGCTGCGATCGGAACTCGCGGAATTGGCTCCGAAGGGCGCGCGCCGTATGAGCGCCAATCCGCACGCTAATGGTGGCCTCCTGTTAAGCGACCTGCGTTTGCCGGATTTCGGCGACTATGCCGTGAAGGTGCCGAATCCGGGAGCCGTGGATGCCGAAGCAACGCGTGTCCAAGGCGAGTTCATCCGCGACGTCATCAAACAGAATCCTAAAAACTTCCGCGTGTTCAGCCCGGACGAAACGACCTCAAACCGCTGGGGCGCCGTTTTTGAAGTGACGAATCGCTGCTCGACGGCGGAGATTATTTCCCTCGACGATCACGTTGCACCCGACGGTCGCGTGATGGAGATGCTTAGCGAGCACCAGTGCGAGGGCTGGTTGGAAGGCTATCTGCTCACGGGTCGCCATGGCTTCTTTCCCTGCTATGAGGCGTTTATTCATA
>JANNEL010000569.1:0-2072 GCA_031378595.1 Alphaproteobacteria bacterium | reverse complement strand
CGTTTCATTCGGCGGGTTTTGCGCTAGTAGTTCGGCAACCAACTTAGTCGGAACTTCGCTCATGGCAAACGTCGCTTTCATCGGCCTTGGACGCATGGGATTTCCCATGGCGGGGCACCTCGCGCGCGCGGGTCACGCGGTTACGGTGTTCAACCGCACACGTACGCGGGCGGACGAATGGTGCGCTGCGCATGGCGGCCGCGCCGCCGCGACGATGGCCGAGGCGGCGAAGGGGGCTGCGATCGTGTTTTGCTGCGTGGGTGACGATCCGGACATTCGCGAGGTGGCGACGGCTGCGTTTCCGGCGATGGCGAAGGGTGCGACCTTCGTCGATCACACGACCGGTTCGGCGACACTTGCGGAAGAGCTTTCGCGGGAGGCTGGGCGACAAGGGCTCGCGTTCATCGACGCGCCCGTGTCGGGCGGTGAAGCGGGCGCTCAGAAGGGTCAGCTTACCGTGATGTGCGGTAGCGACGAGGCTGCGTACGCCGCGGCCGAGCCCGTGATGCGCGCTTATGCGAAGATGGTGAAGCGTTTGGGGCCTGCGGGTGCCGGACAGAAGACCAAGATGGTCAACCAAATTTGCATTGCGGGTGTGGTGCAGGGGCTCGCCGAAGGGATCGCCTTTGCCGAGCGAGCGGGGCTCGATCCGAACGCGGTTGTCGATGTGATCGCAAAGGGCGCCGCGCAAAGCTGGCAGATGGAAAACCGCGCGGCGACAATGCACGAACGCAAATTCGACTTCGGGTTTGCGGTGGAATGGATGCGCAAAGACCTGCGCATCGCGCTCAACGAGGCGCGCAAGACCGGCGCGCAGTTGCCGCTGACCGCACTGGTGGATCAGTTCTACGGGGACGTGGAGCGGATGGGCGGCAAGCGGTGGGATACGTCGAGCTTGATTGCAAGACTGGGGCGGTAGCGACGGCTATGATTGAGCTCGGGTGGGCTTACTTTGTGCTTGTCAACATCGCGGCCTTCGGCGCGTTTGTGTTTGACAAAATTGCTGCACAGAACGGTTGGTGGCGCGTCTCCGAAGCGTCCTTGCTGTCGTTGGCGTTCATCGGTGGCAGTCTCGGTGCTTTGATTGGGCAGCGAGTGATGCGTCACAAGACGCAGAAGCAGCCATTTCGATCGCTGCTCATTGCGATCGTTTCGCTTCATATCGTGGTGGGCATTTTGCTGTTCGTTCCCGGTATTCGCGCCACGCTTTTGGGATAAGTGCTGTGGCGTTGGAACGCCAACCCGTGACTATGTCGTTGATAGCATAATCGGCAATAACACGAACCTATAGCCAAGCACGATGGCGGCCACGGCTATGGTCAGGATGCCCGCGCTTAGTATCCGGCCGAGGCCCGTTGTTTCGTAGACGCGCCCGATCGCCCAGTACAAATGTGCGGCGCATGCGATGAGCAAAATGATCGACAGTGAATGGTCAACGGTGATCGATGCCAAACCCTCACCACCGAGCCAAAGATCGATGCCGACGACCACGAGCGCCGCTGAAAAGAGAAGTTGCACGAAGGCGTAAAGGTGGAGCGCAAATACCAAGTGGACTGCGAAGGGCACGTGGCGCCGGAAAAGCAGGAGCGGCGGAAAGATCGCGAAGGCAAGAACCATCAAAATGATGAGCGACTTCGCGTTCAGCGTTACCGCTTGATCGAACACGGGGGCATAGTTTTCGATCGTCGTCCGTGCGGCTTCGACGTGTTGCGTGATCAACGTCTGGGCTGCAGCGCCCCAAATATCGCTTTGCAGATGCCCCGGCAGCGGCGTTGAGAATATTTTTGCGCCTGTCAGCGACTGCATCGCAAAGAACACGACAAGCGGCACGAAGATGGAGATGAACGCTGCCGTTGCCAGGATTTCCCAATCCCCGCCGCGCGACCCCATCAGGCCCGACAGTCGGCCCGTCATGACCAGCTGATCCTCGGTATTGCCCAGGAACACCAGCGCCACCAGCAGGTCATTCCACGTCCACAGGAACTGAAAGATCGCAAAGGATGCCAGCGCCGGAAAACTCAGCGGCAGGATGATCTTCAGGAAGATCTGGAAATCCGTCGCCCCGTCCACCC
>JANNEL010000163.1:0-2399 GCA_031378595.1 Alphaproteobacteria bacterium | reverse complement strand
CTCAAGAAGCGCTCGAAGAAGGTGAAGTCGAACGAAGAGATCGTCCAGGTCGGCACGATTTCGGCGAACGGCGACTCGTGGGTCGGCAAGAAGCTCGCGGAAGCGATGGCCAAAGTCGGCAACGAAGGCGTGATCACGGTTGAAGAAGCAAAATCCCTCGACAGCGAACTCGAAGTCGTCGAAGGCATGCAGTTCGACCGCGGCTACATCTCGCCGTACTTCGTGACGAACGCGGAAAAGATGGTGGCCGAACTCGAAGATCCGTACATCCTGATCCATGAGAAGAAGCTGTCCAGCCTGCAGCCGATGCTGCCGATCCTGGAATCGATCGTCCAGACCGGCCGCCCGCTGCTCATCATCGCCGAAGAGGTCGAAGGTGAAGCGCTGGCGACGCTTGTCGTCAACAAGCTGCGTGGCGGCTTGAAGGTCGCGGCCGTGAAGGCCCCAGGCTTCGGCGATCGTCGCAAGGCAATGCTCGAAGATATCGCGATCGTCACGAATGGCGAAGTGATCTCCGAGGAACTCGGCGTGAAGCTCGAGAACGTGAAGATCGGCCAGCTTGGCACCGCCAAGAAGGTTCGCATCACGAAGGACGACACCACGATCATCGACGGTTCGGGCAAGAAGAAGGACATCCAAGATCGCGTTGCCCAGATCAAGGCGCAGATCGAAGACACGACGTCGGACTACGACAAGGAAAAGCTGCAAGAACGTCTCGCGAAGCTCGCGGGCGGCGTTGCGGTCATCCGCATCGGCGGCGCGACGGAAGTCGAAGTGAAAGAGCGCAAGGACCGCGTCGATGACGCGCTGAACGCGACGCGTGCGGCGGTCGAAGAAGGCATTGTCCCGGGCGGCGGCGTCGCTCTCCTCTATGCGACGAGATCGTTGGCTGGCCTGAAGGGCGACAACGACGACCAGACGGCTGGCGTCAACATCGTCCGCAAGGCGATCCAGTCTCCGATCCGTCAGATCCTCGAGAACGCCGGCGTCGAAGCTTCGCCGGTTGTCAACAAGCTGCTCGAAGGCAAGTCTTCGACGGCGGGTTTTGACGCGCAGAAGGAAGACTATGTCGACATGATCGACGCGGGCATCATCGACCCGACGAAGGTTGTGCGCACGGCGCTGCAGGATGCGGCCTCGGTCGCCGGCCTCCTGATCACGACGGAAGCCATGATCGCCGAGAAGCCCGAGAATAAGAAGGGCGGCGGCATGCCAGGCGGCATGGGCGGCATGGGCGGAATGGACATGGACATGTAAGGCGCTTGCGGGTGTTCGCGTAAGCGAGCGCCGCAAAGCCTTATCCCCGCCGATGGGGATCCAGCACAAGAACGCAAAGGCCCCGGCTCACCACCGGGGCCTTTCGTCATTCGCATAAGGCGATAGGATGACCCGATGATCAGGCTCTTTTATTCGCTTCTCTTGGTTTGCGTGCTCGCTTTGCCGGCAGCCGCCAAGCCCTATGTGGTTCCCAACACCGACGTGATCGCGCTCCATTCGAAGCAAGTGGGGGCCGACTACCAACTTTTCGTCGCGTTGCCGCCCGACTACCGAACCTCGAAGAAGACCTACCCGGTCGTCTACATGCTCGACGCGGACTACTCGTTTGCGCTCGTGCGCAATGTCGTTCAGCACTTTGTCGAACGCGAAGACATGCCGCCGGTGATCCTTGTCGCGATCGCCTATCCGGGCGCCGCAGCGGACCGCGTAGTCTATCGCATGAATCGCACCCGCGACTACACGCCGGCATATGCCCCGGACGGCGGCTACGGCGCCGACTTTCAGAAGGTCTCCGGCGGCGGCCCGAAGTTCCGCGCGTTCATCGCCTCCGAATTGATCCCGCTGATCGAGCGTCGCTATCGCACGGACCATGAGGATCGAACGATCATCGGTCACTCCTATGGCGGCCTATTCGCGACATACGTTCTCCTAACACAGCCCGCGCTCTTCAAGCGGTATGTGATCGTGAGCCCGTCGCTGTGGTATTCGAACCGTATCGCGCTGACGATGGAGCAGGCGGCGGCTGCTTCCGGCAGTCGTCCCGACGCGCGCGTCTTTTTCGCCGTCGGCTCGCGTGAAAATCAGCCGATGGTCGACGATCTGGTTGAACTCGTCAAAAGTTTGAGATCGCGCAACAATCAGAAGCTGACGGTGCAGTACCGCGTCTACGACGGTGAAACCCACAACAGCGTCTTCCCCGGCGCCGTCACGCGCGGCCTCTTGTCGGTTTTCGAAGACGCGCAGTGAACTCTAAATGAGATTAGGCGCGGGCTTGCGGCAGGATCTTTTGCCGCGACGCCAGTGCGGTATCGACCGCGTTCGTCAACTCCGATAACTGGAACGGTTTCTTCAGCGTCATATTGGCGCCGAACTGCCCGGCGATGTGAAGCACGTCGATGTTG
>JANNEL010000111.1:0-3274 GCA_031378595.1 Alphaproteobacteria bacterium | reverse complement strand
GTCGACGCGTTCTTCCTGCAGGTGCAGGGATCGGGGCGGGTGAGGTTTGCGAACGGCGAGGTCATTCGCGTCGCCTATGACGGGCAGAACGGGCATCCCTATACGGGTATCGGGCGCGTGCTGATCGATCGGGGCGAGGTGAAGCGCGAAGACATGTCGATGCAGCGCATTCGCAGCTGGCTGGCCGCTAATCCCGCCAAGGCCGATGCGCTCATGAACGAGAACGCTTCGTTTGTGTTCTTCAAGGAGCAGCCGATTGCCGATCCGGCATTGGGTGCGGAGGGCGCGCAGAGCGTCGGGCTGACGCCGGAATCGAGTCTTGCCATCGACCTTAAGTTCCACGGGCTTGGCGCACCGATGTGGATCGATGCGACGGCGCCCGCCGAGAGCGGGCCCGACGTGGCGTTTCGCCGTTTGGTCGTGGCCCAAGACACGGGCGGTGCTATTCGCGGTCCGGTTCGGGGCGACGTTTATTGGGGTGCTGGCAAACGGGCCGAAGAAATTGCCGGACGCATGGCGCACAAAGGGCGGCTCATCGTGCTTATGCCCAAGGCCGTTGCGGCGCGGCTTAACTGACTCGCATGGGACGCAAGCGCGATCTTCGCGAGGACGAGCGCGAATTGTGGGAGCACGTGACGCGGGACGTACGCAAACCGCGTACGCGGACGCCAAAGCCACCGGCGAAAGCAAAGTCAGAGACGAAGCCGGCGCCGCGGCCTAAAGCCGTCGAAGCGCCGGTGCGTGTCGTTGCACCCGTTGCCGTGAAGCGGCCTGCGCCATTCGGTGTTGACGGCGCTACGGCAGAACGCCTGCGGCGCGGCAAGATCGATCCTGATGCCACGATCGATCTGCACGGGATGACACAGGCGCAAGCGCACACGCGGCTTGTCGCGTTCGTGCGGCGCGGTCACGAGATCGGCAACCGCTGTGTGCTGGTGATTACGGGCAAGGGCTCACCCGCGGCGGCGCGCGAGGAAAGCAGTCACCGCTTCGTCATGCCGGAGCGATCGAAGGCCGGCGTTCTTCGCACTCTTGTGCCGCTATGGCTTGAGGAACTGCGTGCGCTCGTCAGCGGCGTGCAGTCCGCGCATCAAAAGCACGGGGGCGGCGGCGCGTTCTACGTCTATCTCAAACGAAAACGCGCGCCTTAGTAGTCGCCCATCAACGGGTCTTTCACAGAGTCTAATTCCAGCGCCGCACGCTTGCCTGTGCTTGCGGGCGCGGGCTGCGTGGCCGGCCGCAATGTGATCAGCAGCTGCGAGCCTGCACGTGCCGTGGTGATTTGGTTGCGCGGCACGCCTTGGCGGACGAGTTCGTCTTCGATCACCAGGCGCCGGCGACGCCACGTCTCGTCGTCTTCCTTGGGACCCAGCGCCACGGCACGGATTTTTGCGGTGCGGCCCAATTGGATGACTTGGCTTGCTGCCGAAGCGAGTGCGTTCATCGCGTCCGGCGTCAGGCTCGCTTTGCCTTCGAAGAACGCGACATGGAACACCGGGACCGGACCCAAACGTGGCGGCTGGACTGTCGTCGTGGTCGGCGAAGCTGGTGTCAGCGTCGGCGCAGCGGGTGTTACCGACGTGGTGGACTTCGGCGGTGCTTGCGTTGGCGTGACGGGGCCTTTGGCGACGCCCGGGTAACTGGAAGGCGGCTGCGCGGACGTACTCGGCGCTGGGCTCTGCGTGGCGCCGGGATAGACGGCAGGCGGTTGCGAAGCACTCGGGCTGGTCGTCGGGCCTTTCACGCCTGGATAAGCCGCAGGCGGCTGTGCCGGGTTGCTTGCTGGGGGCTTCGTCGATGGCGCAAGACCAGGCGGCTGCTGCGGGGTGGTGCCGTCGGGTTGCATTGCCGGCGAGGTTGGCTGCGCATCCGACGGCACGTTTACCGGCGGTGGTACCACACGCATGTCCTGCGGACGGAACGACGTTCCGCAGGCGCCCGTGAGCGGGCAATAGAGGAACATCGCGATCAAACCGGCGACGGTGAGCGCAATCAGGCCTGCGACCAAGTATTGGAAGATCAGCGGGAACGGATCGGCCTCGGCCGATGCGGTTGCATGTGGTTCGGCGCAGCAACGCGAGTTGTCACCGGGTTTTGCGTCAATGCCCTGGTAGCACCAGCTTGGGTATTCGCCGAGGAAGAAGCGGCCGTCGGCCGGTTTGTCCGCTGGCTTCCTCTCCAGCACCTTGCGCAGCGTGCGGTCTTTGCTGGTGAAGCCTGGCCCTTCGCCGAACAGCCAACCCAAGATGCTTCCGGGTGCGCCTAGGACCGTGTCTTTGAGCTTGCCACCTTCGTAGAGGAACGTCGCGCTCTTGGCCGAAGATACGGTGATCGGCGCGCGGTCGAAGACGAAGCCGTACTGTTTTGCGAGCCGCGAAATGTCGTTGAACGGCTTCAGCCACTGGTCGGCGCTCGACTTCTTCACGAGCGGGCGCACCATCGTCATGATGCGGGTCGTGACCGTCGCCGGCAACGTGAGCGCGTCTTTGGGAGGCGCCGCTTCGTTGCGGCGGCCTATGAGCAGATATTGCGTGGTATTCTCGGGCAGGTCGGGCGCGCCGAACGAGTAGACGTTCAACAAAACGAGCAGCTTGCGGAGCAGCGAGACGATCTCGCCCAGTGAGCCGGGTTGGTCCCACCCTTCCGGATCGCCGGGCGCGTCGAGCAGTCCTGCGGCGACGAGTGCGGCCGGCGCCTGGACGGTGTCGAGGACACGTGCCGTCGTGCCCAGCATGATGCTGCCACCAGAGCGATCACTGTTCTTGCCGGAATTCTGTTCGACGCGGCCGTATTTCATCATCTGCATCATTTGGTCGGAGCGCGACAGCTCTTCCAAAATGCGCAGCGGGTTGCGCGAGAGTTCGACGGTCGAGTTCTTGAGATCGGGACGTATCAATCGGCCACGGTACTGTTCGTCGGCATGCGCGCCGACATAAATGCGTGTCAGAAAGCGCGTGTAGATTTTGGCCTTGTCTTCGGGCGACGCATCGGGGCCCAGGTCCTTGACCGAGGCGTAGGTCTGCAAGAACTCGTCGATGTAGTCGGTGTGCGCGACGAGGACGTAACTCGTCGGCATGCAGACTTGCGCGAAGACTTCGTAGCCGCCGCTGGCCAGCGCCTTGAGTGTCGCGCCGTCCCATTGCGTGATCGAATTGTAGAGGGGTACGACCGCGTAGGTCGCTTGACCCGCGGCTACTGCTTCAAACGACTCGGCGACGGTGTTGCGGAAGAGGAGATGCGCGATGCTCTTCGGATTGAAGATTTCGCGGGCGGC
>JANNEL010000559.1:0-2877 GCA_031378595.1 Alphaproteobacteria bacterium | reverse complement strand
GCCAGAACTGAACAGCAGGCACTGGAACGGGCGAAGGAGTATTATTCCGATCTTGGCTACGACAAGCGCCTCAAGGTGCTTCGCAACCTTGAACAGTGCGCCAAAAGCGAAAGCTACGAAGCGGGCAACGAGATCGGGTTGTTCCGCGATCCCGACGTGCTCGACACCTGGTTCTCGTCGGCGCTGTGGCCGTTCTCGACGCTCGGGTGGCCGGAGAAGACGGAGGACCTGGCGCGGTTCTATCCGACCAGCGTGCTAGTCACGATGTTCGACATCATCTTCTTCTGGGTGGCCCGGATGATGATGTTCGGGCTGCACTTTACGGACGATGTTCCGTTCCACACCGTCTACATCCACGCCCGCGTCGTCGACGAGAAGGGCCAGAAGATGTCGAAGACGCGCGGGAACGTGATGGACCCGCTTGTGCTCATCGACGAGTTCGGTGCGGATGCGTTGCGCTTTGCGCTCGCGATTGCCGCGGCACCCGGCAAGGACCTGCGCATGGGGCGCAGCCGCGTCGAGATCTACCGCAATTTCTGCACGAAGATTTGGAACGCTGCGCGCTTTTGCGAGATGAACGAGTGCAAGCGCACGGCAAACTTCGATCCGGCCGCGCTGACGTCGACCGTCAACCGCTGGGTCGTGGGCGAGTTGGTGCATACGCGCAACGCGTTGACCGCGGCGATCGAAGCTTACCGCTTTAACGATGCGGCGGGCGCGCTCTACGAGTTCGTGTGGAACGTCTATTGCGATTGGTATCTGGAGTTCATCAAGCCGATCCTCTCTGGCAACGACTGGGCGCAGAAGGCCGAAACGCGCGCGACTGCCGCTTGGGTGATGGATGAGATGCTGAAGTTGATGCATCCGTTCGTGCCGTTCCTGACCGAGGAGCTCTGGCGGTTGACGGGCGAGCATGGGCCGAAGCGTGCGACGATGCTGATTTCCGCCGATTGGCCGCACTACGAGAACATTCCGCACGACAAGGAAGCGGCGGCCGAGATGAATTGGGTCAAGGCGCTCATCTCCGAGGTGCGCTCCGTGCGCGCGGAGATGAACGTGCCGCCGTCCTCAAAGCTGCCGCTGATGCTGAAGACCGGCAATGGCGCCGAGATCGAGTGGCTGGAGCGGCACAACGAACTGGTGCTGCGTCTCGCGCGGTTAGGGACGGCGCGCGGCGGCGAGTTGGCGAAAGGCTCGGCGCAGATCGTGGTCGGCGATGGCACGGCGGGTCTGGCGCTGGAAGGCTTCATCGACTTCGCGAAGGAGAAAGCGCGGTTGTCGAAAGATGGCCAGAAGGTCGACGGCGAAATCTCGCGCATCGACGCGAAGCTAACGAACCAAGACTTCGTGACGCGCGCGCCGGAAGAGGTTGTCGAGGAACTGCGCGAAAAGCGGGCCGAGTACGAGGCGCAGAAAGCGAAGCTCAACGAGGCGCTGAAGCGGCTGGAAGTCGCTTAAGGCTCAAATAGCAGCTTGATGTAGTTGCGGTAGTGCATGATTTGCGCGGGCAGTGTCGCGCGTTCATGCAGGGCTTTTGAGAGGATGATGCCGCCGTCGACCAGAGCGCTGAGTGCGTCGGCGAGCGATCCGAGATCGACCTCGAGTTTCGGTGGGTAGCGCTCGGCGATTCGTTCCAGATGGCCGCGAAAACGTGTCCGCCAAGCGAGGAATCCTTCCACGCTGAGGGCGCGCACTTCCGCATCGAAGAGTTGGTCTTGGTACACGACGGCGGCGGCGATGCAGCCGGGATGTACGTCGTGGACATTGTTCATCAGTTCGGCGAACAGCTTTAGCCCGATCAGGAAGCTGTGCAAAGGGTCGTCGTGCAGTTCGGCTGCGCGGTTGAAGATGTCGTCAAGCTGACGCTTGTTGTCGTCGAGGTAGCGCTGCATCAGCTCGCGCGCGAGGTCGTTCTTGTCCTTGAAGTGGTAAAAGAAACCGCTTTTCGTGATGCCGACGCCAGCTATCAACTCCTCGATCGAGGTCGAGGCGAATCCCTTTCGCAGCACCAGTTGCTCGGCGAGTTCGAGGAGGCGCTCGCGGTTGGAGGGCGGTTTTGGATTGGTGGCAGCGGTCATGCGGGACTGTACCATAGGTACACTTGACGCCGTTTGGCGCGTGATCGCGATCACGAAGCGCAGTTTGGATGGCGCCTATCTTGTTGATTGGCAACCACATTTGGCTTCGCGACCGCACCCTACCAAAGGACGGCTAGAGGGACGCGCGGGCATTGAATAATTAGGGGGCCGTGACGCGTTGGGCGGTCTCTCAGCGCGGCGAATTGGGAGAGACGAAGTGAGCAACTATGACAAGCGCGGCAACCCCGTTTCCTACGGCGACCAATCGGCGATCGATCGGCTCGATCGGGCGGCGGATATGCTGGCGGCGTTCAAGGCCGATACGCTGGGCGAGATCGACGCGGTGATCGCGGAGCATCCGGATTTTGCGCTGGCGCATGCGATGCGGGCCGGGGCGCTTGCGACGGCGACCGACAAAGCGTTTGAGGGCACGGCGCTTAAGAGCTTGAAGGCTGCGGAAGGATTGGCGCGCAAAGCGAACGAGCGCGAGCAACTGCACATCACGGCGTGCCGGGCTTGGCTCGACGGGGATCTGGCGCGGGGTGTGGAACTCTGGGGTAAGGCTTCTATGCTTTATCCGCGCGACCTCACGGCGCTGCAGCTTGCGCATGCGGGGGACTTCTTTCTTGGCTACGCGCACATGCTGCGTGATCGCGTGGCGCGGGTGTTGCCGCAGTGGGACCGCGACGTGCCGGGGTACGGCTTCGTGCACGGCATGTACGCGTTCGGGCTTGAAGAATCCGGCGAGTACGCGGCGGCCGAAGAGCATGGGCGGCAAGCGATCGGCGTGAACGCGCAA
>JANNEL010000097.1:0-2773 GCA_031378595.1 Alphaproteobacteria bacterium | reverse complement strand
GCGCCGTACGGCATAGAACTCCTGGGATCGCGGGCGTCCTCGCCCGCTCTTCCAAACTCTACGAATCCAGATGCGTTTCATATCTGAGTAAGGGCGGGGGAGGACGCCCGCGGTCCCAGGAAGATGGTAGAACAGTGAACCACGCCCTCAAAACGCAAGACAAGCCATGATCGACTATCAAGACAAGGCCGCCCTCGTCACCGGCGGCGCCTCCGGCATCGGCAAGGCGATCGCGGCGGCGTTAAGGAAACGCGGGGCCACGGTGATCATCGCCGACATCGACGAGGCAAGTCTCAAAGCGGCGGCGGCCGAGCTCGGCGAAGGAACGCACACAATCGCTTGCGACCTCGCAGACCCAAAAACGCCGGCCCGCCTGATCGAGCAAGCGCACGCGCTCAACGGCCGCCTCGACCTCGTCTGCTCGAACGCCGGTATTGGCCGCAACAAGCGCGTGCTGAAAGAACCGCTCGATGCTGACATCGACCGTCTGTTCAACGTCAACTTGTTCGCGGGGCTGCGCTTGGCACAAGCCTACAACGCACGCCTCACCGCCACGAACGCGCGCGGCCGCATGCTTTTCACAGCCTCCGAAAATTCGCTGAGCGTGCCTTCCGCCGTGAGGGGTTCGGGCCTCGGTCTTTATGGCGCAACGAAGCACGCGCTGCTGGTCGCACTTGAGTGGCTGCGCGACGAAGAAAAGGACGCAGCCATTGACGTTCACGTCCTGCTGCCAGGCGCCGTTTACACGCCGCTGATCGCGCGCGTTCTACCCGATCCATCGAAAGCCCCACCTGCGCTCGACCTGATCATGCCCGAGCGCTGCGCCGAGATCGCGCTCAAAGGCATGGACTTGGGGCTGTTCTACATCCCGACCCAACCGCACTTGCTGACCGACATGCAGCCGCGCGTCGAGGCTATGAAGGCATCTCTGAAATCGCTCGGCCTATAGAGATCAAAAGTCCGTTTTGCCGAAGCGGGCGAACCCCTGGTTCACGCCGGGCGGATCGAGAACCGTGAGGTCGAGTTCGACCGGCTCCCCGATCCACCGCCCCAAATGCGTATGATCGCCGAGATCGTCGAGCGTCAGCGGATGAATCAGAACCCGCAGTCCTGAACGAACAAGCTCCGGCTCCACCGCCGCCAGCAGCCGCTCGTCGAAATGGACCTCGAACTGCGGAACCGTATGCGGCCCTACTTTGTGGTCCCGAAGTTCGCCCACAAACTTGATCGCAGACAGCGGATCGCCCGCTTTCGCGCTCAGCAGTCTCTCACGCACGCTCGCGGCGATCGGGCGCTGCGCGGCGGAATAGTAGATGTGAGCGTGAAAGGGCGCGTCGCCCGGTTTATTTTCGGTCATGCAGCATCTCAAACGAAGGTGACGTTCCAACAGACCCGATACGCTGCCCGGGTGCAACGTACATGGCCACGCTGTGTGCCATCCGGCCGCAGCCATCGTGTCGCCTGGCAACCCACCGGCAACATTCATACTTATGCACGAAGAAGCCGAGAAGATTTGCCAAATGCGCACCAGACGCCCGCAAACGCATTCCAAACGGATTCCGAACGGATATTTCCGCAGAAATCAGCCGTGCAAACGCATCTAACGGATTCGATTTTGCACTTTTCGCCGGAAACGGCCAAAGAACGAAATGCCTTCAATGACTTACGCGAAAAACGAACGCTGCAAAGCCGGTTAGCGTCCGTTGTCGTTGGCGCGCACGCCCCACAACCGGTCGCGCGTCACGAACCCGTCATAGCCCCGCGCGCTGACCTCGCACCATTCGCCGTCGCAGGCCACGAGATCCGCGATGAGCCCGGGGGCTGCCAAAGCGACAGCATCGGCCTCGCCCTTCGGCTCGCGCAAGATCGCGGTGTTGACGCGGCCGGTGAACATCACGCGCCGGCGTCCATCGAGCATCACGGACTTGACCCAGCCGGTCTGCCCCTCGACGTCGCGGATGCGCCGCCAGCTGTCGTACTCGGCGATGATTTCAACCGGCAACCCGGGCTTCACATAAGTCCACAGCACGATGTCTTCGAGCGACGGTCCGCGCCGTACGTTGACACGCCCCGCCTTGATCGTCACCCACCGCGGCACCGGCATGCCGGTCGCCACGCTCGGCGGCGGAACGGTTGCGAGTGCAACGATATCCAACGCGGGCTTCGGCTGCGGCATGGGCACGCCCGTGCTCGCCGCACCGAAAGGCGCCAGAACCAACCACGTGATGAGTGACGCCCAGTTGCGCAAAGCCTGCCTCGTAGCCGGTCCCAGAAGGGGCGCCCGGCGCTCGTGCCGAAGGTAAGAAATGATGAGCAATATCAGCAGGTCGCCGCTTAACATTACGTTATCGCCTGAAGATAAAAAGCCGCCGTGCGGAGGCCCTAGGAAGGAGCCCCCGCCCCTGCTAGAGAGTGGAAATGCCCGCCAAGAAACCGCTCGTCATCGTCACCCGCAAGCTGCCCGACGCGATCGAAACCCGTATGCGCGAACTCTTCGACGCGCGCCTGAACGTAGACGACATGGCCATGTCGCGCGAACAATTGACCGAGGCGGTGCAGCAAGCCGACGTGCTGGTACCGACGGTCACCGACCGGCTGGACTCGCGGATTTTGGCCCGTTCGGGCGAACGGCTGAGGCTGATCGCGAACTTCGGCGCAGGCGTCGACAACATCGACCTCGAAACCGCGCGTGCCCGCGGCATCACGGTCACGAACACGCCCGGCGTCTTAACGGACGACACGGCCGACATCGCAATGGCGCTGATCTTGGCGG
>JANNEL010000080.1:0-1900 GCA_031378595.1 Alphaproteobacteria bacterium | reverse complement strand
AAGGTATCTGCATACGGACCTGTCGCAATCCCGCGGCAGGTAATATGTCTCCCCTTTTCTCTGTCTCACTTCCGGGGTGCACTCCAGTGCACTGTCACCGAAATTGAGCGGGCGGCGTCACGCGCCGTCCGGAAAGCGCTCGACGACGGGCAGTTCGTGCGCGCGCTTCATCCGGGCAAGTTGTTCGGCGCCTTGGATGTGCAGTGTCGGCGCGAGGCTCTCGGGATTGTCGAGCGAGCCCAGCGTCACCTCGACCACGCCCGGCAGGAAATCCTCGTTGCGATAGAACAGCCCCGTCCCGCAGGCGCTGCAAAAGCTGCGAAACGATTTGCCGGACGAGTTGATCACCTTGGGCGCACCCTTCGTCACGGTCATGCGGGCGTCGGCATAGCCGGCCCACGCCATGACGGGTGCGCCGGAACTCTTGCGGCAGCCCTCGCAATGACACAGTGCCACGTCGTTTGGCTCGCCTTCGAGCTGATAGCGGACGGCGCCGCAGTGGCATCCTCCGGTGCGGGTCATGGGTTCAATCCGCCAGTTCCTTGCGCAACGCCGCCAACACCATCGACGCGCGTTGCAGTTGCTGTCTCTGTAGCGCTCGATTGTTCGCTTGCACCATGGTTTGGACGCTGAGCGCCGGCAGTACGCGCGAATCTGCGCGCATCCCCGGGAAATCGAAGGAAGCGACCTCAAAGGATTCATTGCCGTCGACCAAACCTTCGCGCGCCGAGAATCTGACGTGATCGTAGATTGGCGCGCTGTACATCAGCGAACGGTCGTTCAACAACCTCCAACCCAATTCCGAGACCCCGGACTGCTGATCGTACCGGATGAGTGCCGATTTGAGCGCCGCACTTCGTAAGAGGTTGAGATCGCCGGACGACTGCATCTCCACGAAAGTCGCCGAACGCCATGCTGGCACTCGCGATACCATCACCTGCCGTAATGCCTCGCCAAAAGCGCCAATTTCGTGCGCCGTGCCTGGCGCATCGGCGCGCGTTATCGCCTGAGATACGGTGTCGATGGCCGCCAAGCTGTTGTCGAACACCGCCACGCTTGCGTTCAAGCGACTTTCGATCGCCTCGAAGTCCGCTGCGACGCGTTCAATTGGGACCTGCTCTCTATTGCGATCCGCACGCGCGGCGTTCCAGTTAGAGACCTCAATTCCGATGAAGACGCCGCCGACGACGATGACAAAGTCGATGGCAACCGCAAACCAGTCTTGTGCCTTCACATGTTCGATGACGCGGCGGAGGATCATGGACATCTCACCTCATCGAGCGGCTTGTCGCCTAACAGAAGCTGTATCTCGCGCACCCGCCGCAACGAAGCTTCCTCCCATTGAAGAAAAATGCGCTGCACTTCGCGCAACTCAAAAACCGCTTCTCGAAAGTTTCGATCGGCCAACATGGCGGCGAAATCGTAATCGCCGATGGCGGAATAGCGGAAGGCGAGGCGGCTGTTCTGATCGGACCGAATATGATCGCGCTGCAGATCATAATCGAACCGGTCGGTGAACGATCGTACATAATTGTTGGCGATTAAGCGGAACTCGTCGCCGGACCTAGCCGCTGTCTCACGAAATCCCTCATAGTTGATCAGCGCCGCGCGTAGCGCAGGATCGCCGAGAAGCCCCATGCTCCCGCTCGACAACAACTCGTTCAACACGCCTGACGCCTTCTTCGACGCGGAATTCAGATAGCCGAAACGCAAGCCGTTTTCGAAGCGCTCCTTGAGTTTAGCGTCGAGACGACCGGCCTTGAGCGCCTCGGCGACGACCTGCAATCCGTCCAGCGCGCGGCGATGGAAACACACGCCGTGACTGACCGAGAAATCCAGGGCCTGAAAATCGCTGCGCAATGCAGCGATCGTGAATACCTCTTTTGCCCGCTCGCTTCGC
>JANNEL010000063.1:0-3354 GCA_031378595.1 Alphaproteobacteria bacterium | reverse complement strand
TCCGCCCGCTTCGCGCACCACCGCACGCTTCTCGAGCCTACCCACACCTAAGATCGCCGACTGCGGCTGGTTGATGATGATCGGCGACGCAATAAGCGACCCGGAAACGCCGTGGTTCGAGATCGAAAATGTCCCGTCGCGCACGTCGGCTGGCGAAAGCTTTCCCGACCGCGCGCGTTCGGTGAGATCGGTCAGCTGCTTTGCAACCTCGATCAGCGACATTGTTTGCGCTTTGTGGATGACCGGGACGATCAACCCCTTCTCCCCCAAGGCCGTGCCGATGCCGATATTGACGTCGGCATAGATCTCCGTGCGATCGTCGAACCACCGCCCGTTGACGGCAGGCGCCACCTTCATCGCCGCTACGCACGCGGCAACAAAGTACGCCGTGAAGGTCAGATTAGCGCCCGCCTTTTCGAACGCGGCCTTGTGCGCGTTCCGGTGCGCGATGATGGCGGAGAAGTCGGCTTCGAACACGGCCGTTACGTGCGGCGCCGTGCGCACCGATTGCGAAAGATGCTCGGCAATCCGCTTGCGCATCGAATCGTGCGGCACCCGCGTGACACCTGGCGGCGCCGGCCCTGCCGGAGCCTTCGCGCGCGCATCGATGAATGCCTGAATGTCTTCCCGCGTTAACCGGTCGCCACGGACCGGCACATCGCCCGCCTCAAGGCCTTGGTCTGCAAGCATTCGGCGAATGCCGGGCGGCAACTGATCGTTCGCGGCACGCGGCTGCGCTGGCACGCTTCGCGTTGCGGCCTTCGGCACGGGTTTGGCGTCTTGAGCGCCGACACCGCTCGCAATGCGCCCAAGCACCGTGCCCGGCTCCACCTCGGCGCCCTCATCGAGCAAGATCTCCGACAGAACCCCGTCAGCCGTCGCCGCAATCTCGACTGCAACTTTGTCGGTTTCGATCTCGACGACGGGGTCGTTGACGCGCACCGTCTCGCCAACCTTTTTCAGCCAATTTTTGACGACCGCGGTCGTGCCTTCCTGCTCGGTGGGAACAATGATGTCGGCCATCAGAACGCCACCAGCGCTTCGATCTTGGCGCGAATACCGTCAACCGACGGCAACGCCCATTCCATCAGCGCAGGATTGTGCGGGCTTGGAATGTCGGGCATCGCAAGGCGCGAGATCGGCGCATCGAGATCGAGGAAGGCATGCTCCGCGACGACTGCAGCGATCTCCGCCCCAAACCCCGCTGTCATCAAATCCTCGTGCACGATGAGGCAGCGCCGCGTGCGCTTCACCGAGGCAAGCACGGCCGCGCGATCCCACGGCACCAAAGTGCGTAAATCGATAATCTCGACCGACTGCCCCTCCGCCGCTTCCTCGCAACGCTCCACCATCGCGCCCCAGGTGACGATCGTGAGATCGCCACCTTCGCGCACGATGCGCGCTTCCCCGAACGGAAGCGCGAAGTCGTCGCCGGGATAGGGCCTGCGCGCTGAGGCCGAATCCAGCATTGCACGGTGTTCGAAGAACATCACCGGATCGTTGCCCCGCAGCGCCGTGCGCAACAGCCCAACAGCGTCTTCCGCATTCGACGGCACGGCGACCTTCCAGCCCGGCGCATGCACGTATTGCACCTCGTTCGTCTGACTGTGCCACGGATCGCCGCATTTGAAGAACCCGATCGGCATGCGCACAACCATAGGCGCCGCGAACCTATTGTTCGTTCGCCAGCGCATCGTGCCGCAATCGTTGATCTGCTCCGTCGCAGGATCGGCGTATTTGCGGAATTGGATCTCCGGCACCGGCATCAGCCCGGCAAGCGACATCCCAACCGCGCGCCCGATGATCCCTTCCTCGGAAAGCGACGTATCGAACACGCGCGCGACGCCGAACTTCTCCTGCAGACCCAACGTCACCGCATGCACGCCGCCCTTCGGGCCCACATCCTCGCCGAAGACGACGATACGGGGATTGCCGCTGAGTTCCTGCTCCAGCGTTCGCCGGATCGCCGTCACCATATTGATGCGCTGACCCTCGCCCTGCGCTGCCCGCGTCGTACGCGGTGAAACATAGCCGTGCGTCGCCTGCCCACCCATCGCCTGCATCTCGCCCTCGCAGAACACGTGCCGCGCCGTCCGCGCGAGATCGGCGACCGGCCGCGCCTCCGCTTCGCGCCGCGCAGCTTCAATCGCACCCTTCGCGTCGGCGGCGATGCGCTCCCATTCGGCAGCATCGATCACCGCCGGTACCAAATGCTCCCGCAACTTCGGTAGCGGATCACGCGCCTTCTCGGCCGCGATCGTGTCAGCGGACTTGTATGTCTGCGTATCTTGAAACGAATGTCCCTCAAGCCGCGGCACAGTAAGCCGAAGCAACGCAGGACCACGACGCTCGCGCACCTGGCGGACAGCGTCTTTGATCAGCGCGCCGGCTTCCGCGGGATCCGTGCCGTCACCCGCAATCACGGAGAGCTGCTTGAAAGCTTTCAAGTTCGCCGCGATATCGCCGCCCGGTGTTTGCAGCGACCCCGGCACCGAAATGCCATAGCCATTATCTTCGATGTAGAACAGCATCGGCAACTGCAACACGGCCGCCATATTGAGGGATGCCCAAAACCCGTTCGTCGCCACCGACCCGTCGCCGCCAAGCGCAACTGCGATCGCACCGTCGCAAGCGCGATCGTTCAGCACCGTGCGCCGGTACTCGAGCGCCTGCGCCCAACCTGCGGTCGGCGTGTACTGCGCACCGACGCCGCCACACATCGGCAGCGCCGACGGACCATTGCTGTTGGGATAGTTGAACACCGCCCCGATATCGCGCCCGTCCGAGTATCCACCTGCGCGCGCCATCGAAGAGCCCAACGCATCCGCAATCGAAATACCGAGCGCAAGCAAGATCGGCCGCGAACGATAATAACCGCAAATGGCATCGTGTCTGTTCGTGAGCTGCAGCCCGAGAAGCACTTGCGCCACGTCGTGCCCGCGCGCGGAAAACTGGTAGAAAATCTTGCGCTCCGGAACGAGCTTCGTTTCTTCGAGTTCGTCGAGCGCCCGCGATGCATGCGTTAGCCAGGCGACGCGCCGCCAATCGACCTCGCCGTCAATGCGGTTTTCGGATGTGCCGGTGCGCTTCGGCATCGCGATGGACATCGAAGGACTTTCTCAGTGGATCGAAGGGTTGCGGAAGCCCGATTAATAAACCGAATGGACGGTCAATTTTCAACCGCTATAGTGCGTCCACAATGGCGCGCACACAGGCTGAAGACTACGAGGAACGCCGCGGCGAAATCGTCGCGAAGGCGGCAGCCCTGTTCGCCGATCAGGGCTTTCATGGCACATCGATCAGCGAAGTGGCGGAAGCCTGCGGCACGTCGAAGTCGCTGCTCTATCACTATTA
>JANNEL010000052.1:0-2062 GCA_031378595.1 Alphaproteobacteria bacterium | reverse complement strand
AGTTCGCCGCGCCGACGGAAGCTGCATCCGTTTCGACCGCAATGCGGCGGTCTTGATCAACAACCAAGGCGAGCCCGTGGGCACGCGCATCTTCGGACCGGTCACGCGCGAACTTCGCGCCAAGAACCACATGAAGATCGTTTCGCTCGCGCCGGAGGTTCTCTAAATGGCCGCGAAATTCAAAAAGGGCGACCGCGTGATCGTGGTCGCGGGCGAAGAGCGTAAGCGCAAAGGCGCACAGCCGCGCATCGGGCAGATCTTGCGGGTCTATAAAGATGAAGACCGCGTGCTCGTCCAAGGCGTGAACATGGTCAAGCGCCACACGAAGCAATCGGCGCGCAGCCAGGGCGGCATCATCTCAAAGGAAGCGCCCGTGCACATTTCGAACATCGCGCACGTCGACCCGAAATCGGGCGAGCCGACGCGTATTGGATTCAAGACGCTGCACGACGGCCGCAAGGTTCGCTTTGCGAAGAAGTCCGGGGAAGTGATCGATGTCTGAAAAAGAAGCCAAAGGTAAAGGCAAAGCCGAGGGCGGAGCGAAGGAACCGAAAGGTCCGCCGCCCACCAAAACCGAAGAAAAACGTGCCGAGAAGAAGGCAAAGGGCAAAGGCGAAGTCGCCACAGGTCCGGCCGTCTCGACGCAGTCGGAATCGCAACGCGCGAAGAGCATAAAGCTCGCCGCCGGCGAGAAGTACGTGCCGCGCGCGAGGAAGCGCTACCAAGACGTCGTGCGTAAGGAGCTTATCGAGAAGTTCGCCTACAAGAACGCAATGCAAGTGCCCAAGCTCGACAAGATCGTGATCAACATGGGCGTCGGCGAGACGACTGCGGACACGAAGAAGATTCAGTCCGCGGTCCGTGACCTCGCTCTGATCGCGGGTCAAAAGCCGGTCGTGACCAAAGCGCGCATCGCGATCTCGAACTTCAAGGTGCGTGAGAATATGCCCTTGGGCTGTAAGGTCACGCTGCGCAAGGACCGCATGTACGACTTCCTCGACCGCCTGGTCACGATCGCGCTGCCGCGTGTTCGCGACTTCCGTGGCGTGTCGCCGAAGAGTTTCGACGGTCGCGGCAACTACTCGATGGGTTTGAAAGAGCACATCGTGTTCCCGGAAATCGACTACGACAAGATCGACACGGTGTGGGGCATGGACATCACCATCTGCACAACCGCGCAAACGGACGACGAAGCCCAGGCGTTGCTCGCCGGCTTCCAAATGCCGTTTGCGAAGTGACGAGAAGATAAGGCGACGAAGGTATGGCGAAGAAAAGCTCAATCGAAAAGAACAAGCGTCGCACGGCTCTCGTGAAGCGCTACGCGGGCAAGCGCGTCAAGCTGAAGGAGCAAGCGAACAACATGTCGCTGGCGCCCGAAGATCGCTTTGCCGCGCGCTTGAAGCTTGCGGAACTGCCGCGCAACTCGGCGCCGTCGCGCATTCGCAATCGCTGCGAGCTCACGGGCCGCTCGCGCGGGAACTATCGCAAACTCAAAATGTGCCGCATCAAGCTGCGCGAATTGGCCTCCCACGGGTTGATCCCGGGCATGGTCAAGTCGAGCTGG
This sequence comes from Alphaproteobacteria bacterium, assembly GCA_031378595.1. Lineage (GTDB taxonomy): Bacteria > Pseudomonadota > Alphaproteobacteria > Micropepsales > Micropepsaceae > SZUA-430. Next base: position 498 of record JANNEL010000052.1, on the reverse strand, counting down.
TAAGGGGGATAGGATAAATGTCGATCAACGATCCCATTGGCGATCTCCTGACCCGCATTCGTAACGGTCAAGAACGCGGACACGCGAAAGTCGTTTCGCCCGCCTCGAAGCTGCGCGGCCGCGTGCTCGATGTGCTGACCGGCGAAGGCTACATCCGTGGCTACGCCGAGGTCACGCACACGCAATCGAAGCCGGAGTTCGAAATCGAACTCAAATACTTCGACGGCAAGCCGGTGATCAAAGAGATCCGCCGCGTCTCGACGCCGGGACGCCGTGTGTACTCGTCGATCAAGGAGCTCAAGCCCGTGCGCAACGGCCTTGGCATTTCGATTTTGTCGACGCCGAAGGGCGTCATGTCAGACGCGCTAGCCCGCGAGCAGAACGTGGGCGGCGAAATTCTGTGTCACGTGTTCTAAGAGCAAACGGGCACAGGGAAGGTAAAAACGATGTCGCGAATTGGTAAAAAGCCGGTGCTGCTGCCTTCGGGTGTGACGGCGA
>JANNEL010000548.1:0-3212 GCA_031378595.1 Alphaproteobacteria bacterium | reverse complement strand
GGCTTCAACGACGGCGAGCGCGTTGCGCAGAAAGATATGCCGGAACTCGAACGCTGGGTCCTGCATCGCCTAAGCGAACTCGACCAGACGGTGCGCCAAGGCTACGCGGCGTTTGACTTCAACCGCGTGTTCACGGCGCTCTTTAACTTCTGCACGACGGATCTGTCGGCGATCTACTTCGATATCCGCAAGGACACGCTCTATTGCGACGCGCCGTCCTCGCTCCGCCGCCGCGCCTCGCGCACGGTCCTCGACCATCTGTTCAACCATCTGACGGCGTGGTTGGCGCCCGTCATGGTGTTCACGATGGAAGAGGTCTGGCGCACTCGCCACAACGGCGAGCACGACAGCGTCCATCTGCGCGTCTTCCCCGCGGTCCCGACCGAATGGAACGACAAAGCGCTCGCTGACAAATGGCAGCGCGTTCGCGACCTGCGGCGCGTCGTCACCGGCGCACTCGAAGTCGCCCGCCGCGAAAAGACGATCGGCGCAAGCCTTGAGGCCGCCCCGACGCTTCACGTTGCGGATGCGAAGGACGCGGACTTACTGAAATCCCTCGACCTTGCCGAAATCGGCATCACGTCGGCGGCAAGCGTCAGCACTGCCCCGGCCCCGGCCGGCGCCTTTAAGATTGACGACGTCGCAGGCGCAGCCGTCGTTTTTGCCAAGGCGCCGGGCGCGAAATGCGCGCGCTGTTGGCGTATTCTGCCGGAGGTCGGTAAAAGCGCATCCGACCCCCATCTCTGTCTGAGGTGCGAAAGCGCCGTTGCGGAGCACGACGCGAAGTGATGAACGCTCTCAAAAAGTTAAGCCCCGCGTACCTCGGCCTTTTGGTCGCGGCCGCGGCGCTTTTCCTCGACCAGGGATGGAAGGTTCTGTTCCTCCACGGTTTCGGCTGGATCGAAACGCTGGGTCAGGCGCGGAACCCGCACCAAATCGAATTGCTGCCGTTCTTCGACGTGGTGATGGTCTGGAACACCGGCATTTCTTACGGCCTGTTACAGGCCCAAAGCCCGTTTGAACGCTGGTTGCTCGCGTTCTTCGCGCTTGGCGTAACCGGCTTCCTCGTATGGTGGTTGCGCGGGATCAAGGACACACGATTGGCCCTCTCGCTAGGGTTGATTATTGGCGGTGCCCTGGGAAATGTGATCGACCGCATACTTTACGGCGCGGTTGCGGACTTTTTTTACCTGCACGCTTTCGGGTATGGTTGGTACGTATTCAATCTCGCCGACACGGCAGTTGTAATGGGAGTCGTGATCATGGCACTTGACCTCGTGATCGGCGAATGGCGTTCTCGGGTGCGCGGCGCGAAGGAGGATCAGACGTGACGACAGTACTGCGTAAGACGGCAATCGTAGTTGCGGTTGCCACGATCGGCCTTGCCGGCTGCACGGGCGTTAAAGAGTCGCTCGGCGCTGCCAAACAATCGCCCGACGAAACAGCGATCACCACGCGCGCACCGCTCGTCGTGCCCGCGACATTCGAATTGAAGGCGCCGCAACCCGGCGCGCCACGCCCGCAAGACGCAGACGTCGCCGGCGCCGCACAAAAAGTGCTCGGCGGCCCCGCGAAGCAGACGGCCGCATCCCAAGGCGAACAGGCATTGATCAGTGCCTCGGGCGCGGAAAAGGCAGACCCGACCATTCGCCAGGAACTGCGCAGCGAAGTGCGTGAAGCCGGCAAGCGCAAATCTTACGCCGACAGCGTGCTGTTCTGGCGCGGCAAACGGGAAGAGGTCGGGACCCCGATCAACGCCACCAAAGAAGAGCAGCGTCTGAACGCTTCGATGCCGGCAAAGCATGTCGAGGATGCCCCGGTCATCGAAAAAGGTGCGGCCGAACCCGTCGCCGAGAGCAAGAAGAAAAAAGAAAAGGACGACGAAAGCGGCGGCTGGTTCGACTGGTTCTAGACGCCCGCGCTGGTTCCCTGTGCACAAAGTTTAAGCGGGGGCAGGGGTCTGCCCCCGTTTCGTTTCCGGGATTGCCCTTTCCGAAGGAGGGGGCGGGCGTTACATCTCGCGGTCAATGACCCTATTCACCCACGATATCTCCGCCGCCATCGCGAAAGACCCGCTCCGCAGCGCCTTCAACAAGCGCTTGGGCGAGGCGCAAACCGCGCTCGGCCACTGGCGCAAGACAGACGACGCGAATTTCGCAGCCCTCAGGCGCTCGGTCGATGACGCCGACGACCTCGCTCGCGCCGGCGAGATCGCCGAGCATTTGTTGAAGAACACGACCGACCTGGTGGTCTTCGGCATCGGCGGCTCCAGCCTTGGCGCACAGACGCTGGCCCAACTCGCGTTTTGGGGCACGCAGGCCTACCAGCCACGCGTCGGTCACCCGCGGCTTCACATCGTCGAAGGCATCGACAGCGCCGTCTTCCGCACGATGCTGACCTTGATGGATCTGCGCACGACGCGCTTCCTCGTCGTCTCCAAATCGGGCACGACGACAGAGACGCTGATGCAGCTCTTGGTCGCCATCGAAGCGCTCGAGGAAGAGGGCGGCGGCAAATACCTGAAGCATCATTTCGCTGGCATCGCGGAAGAAGGCAACAATCCCTTGCGCGCGATCCTGACCGACATGGGCGCGCCGGTGATCGCGCACGATCCCGACCTCGGCGGCCGCTTCTCGGCGTTCAGCAGCGTTGGCCTCGTGCCCGCACTCATCGCAGGCCTCGACGCGAAGACGATCCGCACCGGCGCCCGCGAAACGCTCGACGCCGCGATGGCGGGCACATCCGCCGCGATCGACGGCGCGGCGCTCAGCGTTGCGGCACGCGACGTGGCGTTGAGCCAAAGCGTCTTGTGGGTCTATCGCGACCGCCTCGCGCGGCTTCCGAAATGGTGGCGCCAGCTTTGGGCCGAAAGCCTGGGCAAGCAGGGCCAAGGCACCACCCCGATCGACGCGCAAGGTCCGGTCGATCAGCACAGTCAGCTCCAACTCTACCTCGACGGCCCGAACGACAAGCTGTTCACGCTCATCGACGCGCCCGCGCTCTCCGACGCGAAGGCAAACAGCACCTGGGCGCAAAAGCACGGCCTGCCGCTCCTTGCGGGCCGTGGCATGTCGGATGTGGTCGCGGCCCAAGTTCGCGCCACCGCCGAGACGCTGACGAACGCCGGTCGCGCGGTGCGCCGCATCTCGTTCTCAAGCCCGCTCGACGAACGCAATCTCGGGGCCTTGATGATGCATTTCATCTTGGAAACA